>JBDTLQ010000014.1:0-16968 GCA_039934715.1 Ignavibacteria bacterium
ACGGAATCCTCCGGAATTCGATATCTCGCTTCCCAGAAATTTATTTTTCATGAAATAGTATGCTTTGTTCTCAAGATATAAATTCACATTGATATCATCATATCCTTTATACTGACGGGGTAAAAGAAGGTATCCGAATGAAAGCGACCAGTCAAAGTAATTTCCGAATTTAAAATCACTTTTGGGGACATTTATATTATATCCCATTTCACCCGTCACAGCAAACCTTTTTACGAGATTTGTAAAGATGATATCATTCTTAATTGTATAGTTATCTGTCGTATGAAAGTCTAAGGAGGGAACGGTAATGTCGTCTATAAAATTATAGAACCGCACTTTATGACCCGGATGCAGCTCATACTCAACAGCACCTTCAACGATCGGTTCGGCGTTTACGGGGATCAGAATTCCTGTCTGATAAGCGCCCCTGATGTGATAGTTCCTTTTATCAGAATCAAGAAAACGGTATCTCGCGGCAAATTCATAATTACCAAAAAAATCATAACCTTTATCGAGTGTATAATACACATCATTATAAATTGTCAGATTGCCAAGCAAGCCGTAATTGAGCGCAAAAGAGTTATGATAATATTGGAAATTATTGTAGCTCATTATGTTGTTCCGGAATTCAAGGCGGTGCTTTGACAAATTCGCGGCAGGATGTGAAATGATATAAAGCTCCTGTGAAAAGGAAAAGCCGGCGATCATTAAGAAGAAAATTAAAAGTGTATTTTTCAGGATCATAATACGGGTTTGTATAAAATTAGCGAAGATATAGGATTAAAGTAATACATTTCTATTATTTCAGGAAAAAGTTTTATGCGCACATGGAATTGAACTGCTTCTGATTGTATAAAGTTTTAAATTCAAAGTTCTAAAATTTACAACCTCTATCAGACAAAAAAATAAAAATACCGCCGAAGTTACCGAAGACATTAACGACCCCAGAAAGTATATAATCATTAAAGGAGCAAGGGTTCACAATCTGAAGAATGTTGACATTAATATTCTTAAGAATAAACTGATCGTGTTTACCGGTGTCAGCGGTTCGGGTAAATCTTCACTTGTATTTGATACAATTTATGCGGAGGGGCAGAGAAGATATGTCGAGAGCCTGTCATCTTATGCGAGGCAATTTCTGGAAAGAATTAACAAACCTGATGTTGACTTCATGGCGGGACTCGCCCCGTCAATGGCTATTGAACAGAAGACTCAGATCAAGAATCCACGCTCAACGGTTGGAACAACAACTGAGATCTATGATTATCTCAGGCTTCTTTTCGCGCGTATAGGAAAAACCTATTCTCCTTTGAGCGGGAAGCTTGTAAAAAAAGATTCACCCGAGAGTATTATCAATGAACTTTCGGAATCTGCGCTCAACACAAATCTTAAATTGTATTTACTGATAAATATTCCTGTGAGAGATGAAGCCGATCTTATTTTAAAAACTTCATATCTTAAGTCAAAAGGATTTTACAGGATACTGATAAATAATGTACTCACCGATCTCAATGATATAAGCGATTCTGAATTGGCTGAAAGCATTGGTGCCTCAACAGGAAGCAATGGCACGGATGCACACACAATGACAGTGCTCATCGACAGGTTTACTTTTGATCCCGGTGATAATGAATCAGTTACACGTCTTAATGATTCTATTGAACTTGCTTACAGAGAGAGTGAAGGCTATGTGACAGTGAGAATAATTAATGAAGATGGCTTCAGGGATCTTTTTTATAATAAGTATCTTGAGCAGGATGGGATTAGATTTGAAGAGCCGCAGCCGAGATTGTTTTCATTCAACAATCCTTTCGGAGCATGCATCAAATGTCAGGGCTTCAGCAGGACCATGGATATCGATATGGATCTTGTGATTTCCGATAAAAGGAAATCAATCTTTAATGGAGCGATAAATGTTTTCGCTACGCCCAAACATTCAGTTCACCTTTCCGATCTGATAAATGAAGCAGCGGAATATGGTGTCGATGTGCATTTGCCTTTCAACAAACTTTCCGAAAAAGATAAGGAGTTCATTTATAAAGGCGGCGAAAAGTATATCGGCATCAATAAATTCTTTAAGAAGATCGAAAAGGAAGCCGCATATAAGCTTCATTACCGGGTACTGCTTAACAGGTACAGAGCATATACCGTTTGCGGTGAATGCGGCGGAGGAAGGCTCAGGAAAGAAGCATTGTACATAAAGATAGCAGGAAAAACGATCTTTGATATAGTTAAGATGAAGATCAGCGAAGCATATGAATTTTTTACTGAAATAAAACTTAGCAGTTATGAAAGAAAAATTTCAGAAAGGATACTTGAGGAAATTGTTTCAAGATTAAAATATCTTAACGAAGTAGGGCTGACCTATCTTACTCTTGACAGATTATCAAATACACTCTCAGGCGGAGAATCACAAAGGATCAATCTTTCAACCTCACTCGGCTCTTCACTTGTGGGATCAGTCTATGTATTGGATGAACCATCCATAGGACTTCATCCCCGTGATAATTACAAGCTTATAAATATCATGAAATCCCTGCGTGACCTTGGAAATTCAGTACTGGTAGTGGAGCACGACAGTGACATGATGAAAGAAGCGGATGAGATAGTGGACATGGGACCTTTCGCAGGAGAGAAAGGCGGTGAAATAATTTTCCAGGGAAAGTACGAATGCATATTGAAAGATACAAAATCTCTGACCGGAAAATACCTCAGCGGTAAACTGAAGATCAATATTCCTGAGACCAGAAAAAAAATAGGAAAGAGTACAAAATTCATAAAGATAAAAGGTGCAAGAGAAAATAATCTTAAAGAAATAGATGTAAATATCCCTCTCGGAATGTTTGTCTGTGTAACTGGTGTAAGCGGATCAGGTAAGTCAACACTTGTAAATAATATTTTATATGGCGATCTGAAAAGAAAGCTTGAAGGTTCTTACAATGAAAAGATAGGTGACCATGACAATCTTGAAGGCGCGGAGAATATTGATTCAATTGAAATGATCGATCAGAATCCCATCGGGAAGACTTCACGCAGCAATCCTGTAACATATATAAAAGCATTTGACATCATTAGGGATGCTTTCGCGGAGTCTCCTGAAGCCCGAAGAAAGAATTTATACGCGGGTTATTTTTCATTCAATGTCCCGGGAGGAAGATGCGAGACATGCGAAGGTACGGGTGTGATCAAAATTGAAATGCAGTTCATGGCTGACATAATTCTTGAATGCGAAGTATGCGCGGGGAAAAGATATAAAAAGGAAGTTCTTGAAATCAAGCTTAAAGGCAATGAAGGAATGCACAGAAACATAAGTGAAGTTCTTGAGATGACGGTCATAGAAGCAATTAATTTTTTCAAACCTTATCCGAAAATTGTAAAGAAGCTTAAGGTACTTGACGATGTCGGACTTGGTTATGTAAGGGTAGGTCAGTCTGCCACAACGCTATCAGGCGGAGAGTCTCAAAGAGTAAAGCTTGCGTATCACCTCACATTTCAGGAAGATGAGAAGCATACTTTATTTGTGTTTGATGAACCGACAACCGGGCTTCATTACTATGACGTTTCGAAATTACTTAAATGCTTTAATGAATTGATCAAGAACGGAAACTCTATACTTGTAATTGAGCACAATCTTGAAGTGATAAAATGTGCGGACTATATTATTGACCTGGGCCCCGAAAGCGGTGATGATGGGGGGTATATTGTCGCCTCAGGAACCCCTGAAGAAGTTGTAAAAGAAAAAAGATCCTATACCGGAAAATATCTTAAAAAAGTTCTTGAAAAAAAATAGTCACTCCAAGGTATTATATAAGAGAGGACAAAGGCACAACTTTTATAATTTGCGCCTTTGTTCAGGAGAGTTATTTGCGTTAGAATTATCTTGAAGAATCGTTACGGATTAGTTAATTGTTAAGACAAAATATATTACGATGGTTTTTTCATTTTGGATTTCTCCGGGCATAGAATGCGTTTTTATTTTACGTTTCATATAAATTTATTCCCATTATATTTGTAAAAAAAATATCAAAATAAAATGATCAATCGTAAATTACTTGTTATACCTGCAATAATTTTTTTATTCGCTCAATCTGTTACGGGGCAGACACTTCAGGAGCTTTTTGAAAATGGAAAGAAGGCCTTTTATTCCGACCAGTTTGATTCGGCAAACATATTGTTCTCGCAGATACTAAGCAGAGAATCGAATGACTACGAAGTATGCTTTTATAAAGGATTGGTGTATGAAGTGAATTTTGATAATGATAAGGCAATTACAGAACTGACATGCGCCATCACAATGAAGCCTAAGTCCTCTGAAGCTTATCTCAAAAGAGCAAGCATTTACGACAAACAACTAAAGTTTACAGAAGCAATAAATGATTACACAGGAGCGATCAAGTATGACAAAAAAAATACTGACGCATATTTTTACAGAGCTTCTGATTATCAGGAACTGAAGCAATTCAATGAAGCGATCAAAGATTATTCGAGAGTTATAAAATTAAATCCATCTGAAGATATTGCTTTTTATAACAGGGGGTTACTATATAAAGAATTGAAAAATAGTGACAAAGCGATTAATGATTTTGAAACTGCAATTAGAATAGATAAAATCTGGGAACACGAATTAAGGCCAAAGATAGACTCATTGAAAACCGGACAGTAATTTATTTTAATTCCTTTTGAAGGAATTGTGCGGTGTAAGAAGTATCAAGATATTTTTTTACAAGATCCTCAGGTGTACCCTCTGCAATTATATATCCTCCGGCTTCTCCTCCTTCGGGTCCCATATCAATGATCCAGTCAGCTGATTTAATGACATCCAAATTATGTTCAATTACAATGACGGTGTTTCCTTTGTCAACGAGTTTGTTCAGAACTTTCAGCAGCATGTTTATATCTTCAAAATGAAGACCTGTTGTTGGTTCATCTAAAATATACAATGTTCTCCCCGTCTGTACTTTTGAAAGCTCAGTTGAAAGCTTTACTCTCTGAGCTTCGCCTCCTGACAGTGTCGTTGCCTGCTGACCAAGCCTGATATAGCCCAGCCCGACATCAAACAGTGTCTGAAGTTTTCTTTTCAAAGAAGGAACTGCGTCAAAAAAATCCAGTGCTTCTTCGACATTCATTTCGAGAACATCGGCTATAGACTTACCTTTATATCTTACTTCGAGAGTTTCGCGGTTGTATCTCTTTCCCTGACAGACATCACACGTTACATAGACGTCGGGAAGAAAATTCATCTCGATCTTTTGCAGACCTGCTCCTTCACACGCCTCGCACCTTCCGCTTTTAACATTAAAAGAAAATCTTCCGGGCTTGTAACCGCGGATCTTTGAATCAGGCAGTGATGAGTAAATATCCCGGATGAAAGTGAACAGTCCGGTATAGGTAGCGGGATTGCTCCTCGGCGTTCTTCCGATCGGTGTCTGGTCTATCTCAATTATTTTATCAACTATCTTTTCATTCCATTTTTCCTTTTTGATTGACAAGCCTTCAATGGATGTATATGGAAGCGGATGCTCGGGAGTCTTAAAAAATCTTTGTGATAAAATTCTGTATAATGTCTCGGTGATAAGTGAAGATTTCCCCGAACCGCTGACACCGGTGACGCAGATAAATTTACCGAGAGGGATCTTCAGCTTTACATTCTTCAGATTGTTTCCGCTTGCACCCTTCAGGGTTATGAAACTTCCTGTTCCTTCGCGTCTTGTTTCGGGTGTAAGTATCTTCTTCCTCCCCGAAAGATATTCACCGGTTATTGAGTACCCGTTAAGTTCTGCAGGTGAGCCGAATGCTACAACTTCACCGCCGTGCTCTCCCGCTCGTGGCCCCAGGTCAACAACAAAGTCTGATGCCTCAATCATTTCCTTATCATGCTCAACAACAATTACAGAATTACCTATATCGCGAAGGTTCTTAAGTGATTCAATAAGTTTTATGTTATCTCTCTGATGCAGCCCGATTGAAGGTTCATCAAGAATATAAAGAACGCCGGTCAGTTGTGAGCCGATCTGAGTTGCCAGTCTTATACGCTGTGCTTCACCGCCTGATAAAGTTCTTGCACTCCTGTCGAGAGACAAATAGCTTAGTCCGACATTCAGGAGAAAATTCAACCTTGATTTAATTTCCTTGATGATCTGTTCGGCGACTATTTGTTTTCTTTCGTCAAGCCTGATGCTTTCAAAGAATTTTTTTGTTTCCTTGATCGGCATTTTTGTAATGTCGTATATATTCATATCATTTACTCTTACCCAAAGTGAATCTTCCTTTAACCTTCCGCCGCCGCATGTATTGCACTTTGATACTGTCATAAAACCTTCAGCCCAATGCCTGATTGTCTCAGAGGATGTATCGTCTGCGTATCTTTTTACATAATTAAAAACTCCTTCGAATCTGTGCGCATATGTGCTGCTGTTGCCTTTTGAATTGATGTGTTTGTATTTTACTCTTTCGCTTGATCCATTCAGGATAAGGTCCAGCGCTTCTTCCGAGAATTTTTTTACTGGTGTATTAAAATCATAACCGGCTTTGTCGATCACACCTTTAAATATAGAATATATCCATGTGCTCCTTGGCTTTCCCAATGGAATGATCGCGCCTTCATTTATCGTGAGATTCTTGTTTGGAATGATTTTACTAATATCGATCTCTTTTTTTTCTCCAAGCCCGTAACAATCCTTGCACCAGCCGTAAGGCGAGTTAAATGAAAATGCGTTCGGAGCGGGCTCTGAAAAACTTCTTCCCGTTTTAGGATCCGACAACTTTTCATTATAAAGCTTATCTTCCTTCCCATCATTAATAATAACCACACCCTCTCCATGTCTTAATGCAGTCTCAACTGAATCGTAAATTCTCGATTTGGATTTTTCATTGATGCTGACCCTGTCAATAACTATTTCAATATCGTGGATCTTGAATCGTTCAACCTTCATTTGCTCTGTTATATCCATCACTTCACCATCTATCCTGACTTTTGTGAATCCTTCTGAACTTATTTCTTCAAACAATTCCCTGTAATGCCCCTTTCTTCCTTTGACGACAGGAGCAAGTATAGTGACCTTTGTTCCTTCTTTCAGCCTGTATATGAAATCAAGTATCTGATCGAGACTTTGTCTTGTTACCGCGTTTCCGGTGTCCGGTGAATATTGTGTGCCGCACCTGGCAAAAAGCAATCTAAGGAAATCATAAATTTCCGTAACAGTACCTACTGTTGATCTTGGATTCTGGGAAATTGTTTTTTGTTCAATTGAAATGGAAGGGGAGAGGCCTTCGATCTTATCTACATCAGGTCTTTCAATGCCGCCTATGAACTGGCGCGCATAGGCTGACAATGTTTCCATAAACCTTCTCTGACCTTCAGCATATATTGTGTCAAACGCAAGCGAGGATTTTCCTGAACCTGAGAGTCCCGTAAACACTACGAGACTGTCACGCGGTATCTCGATATCAATATTCTTAAGATTGTGTACCCGCGCTCCCTTTACGATAATTTTGTCAAATCTTGATTCTGACATATGCGACTTTCAAGATACACGGGCATTAAATTTTTTACAATACAATTAACAATGCTTGTAGTGATGACTTTACTATATCAATAATCGGAATTAATTTTTAATAGGTGTTGAATTTTATAGCAGAAACTTTAGTATTATTGATGAAATACATTAACATTGGATAATAAAAATTTTACAAAAATTAAATTTAATTTAAATAAACTCTTTCTGATCCCGGCAGTGCTGTTTAATTTCTATGCCGGCTGCACAGATAACTCAATCGATCAGCCGTCACCTCCTGTCGCTGAATACACTCAGATAGATTTTGAACCTGCATGGAATACCTCCGGAAATAAAATTGCTTATGCTCATTCTAATATTGACAACGATCTCTCGGGAATTTATGTCACTTCATCAAGCGGTCTCTCGAGTACGCAGCTTGTGACTAATTTTGCAAGAAGCCCCGAATGGTCACCCGATGGTACCCAAATTTTATACTCGCAGTTTTTTCAGATCTATAAAATTAACACTGCAGGCGACAGCGCTGTGCAGCTGACAAACGGCGGAGAAAATTATTATCCTAAATGGAGCAGTGACGGAAGCCTCATAGCATTCAGCAGGTATGAAGGTTCAGCTTATAATATTTTTACAATGAATTCCGATGGAAAGCAGATAACTGAAATTGATGACAACGCAAATTTTCCCGAATGGGAAAACAATAGCAATTCAATATTGTACTTCAAGCCTTTTTATAATAAAGACCACTTACAAAAAGGCGATACATTGTTTCAATATATTCTGAATAGCGGTGCGAAAAATCTGCTGACAATTTTAAATGGTGACGTGCATAATGTCAACATGTATCCGGTTTATACAGGGGATGAGATAGTCTTTAGTTCACTGGATAAAGACGGATATTCATATATTTATAAAATGCAGCATGACGGGAGCAATATTGTAAAGCTCACTGATACTCAGGGATATTCACCCGCTTACTCCTTCGCGGCGCAAAAGATCATTTATACAAACAGGAACAAAGGTAACGGCAGGCTATGGACAATGGATAAGAATGGAAATAATAAGACTCAGCTGACACATTAATAACTGTTGTTTTATTTTAAAAGAAAAATTTTTCTAAGAATATTAAAATGAGTTTAATTATTTTACAGCATGTCAATCCCGCAGGAAAAATTCAGTGAAATAGCACAGGCTAATGAAATTGTTGATGTAATCTCAGGATATATTCAGGTCAAAAAACGCGGCAAATCTTTTCTGGCTATATGCCCTTTCCATCCGGATAAAAATCCATCGCTGCATATCTCACAGGAGAAGCAGGTATATCATTGTTTTTCATGCAAGGCGAGCGGAAATGTTTACTCGTTTGTTCAGAATTATGAAAAGATAACTTTTATGGATGCAGTGCAGAAGCTTGCACAGCGGGCAGGCATTGAGCTGAGGATCAACGCAAAGGATCCTGACCGCTCTAATGAAATTTCAAAGCTGTTCGAAATAAATAAAGGCGCGGCAAAATATTTTTACAGAAATCTTCAGAATCTTTCAGGAAATGAAAAAGAGTTTATTTATAATTATCTCGGCAAAAGAAAGATCCATCAGAAGCTTATTGAGAAATTCGGTATCGGTTACTCTTTAAAAAGCTGGGATGGTCTGCTGAATTATTTTCTTGAAGAAAATATTTTCACAGCCTCCGAAGTTGAGAAAGCAGGACTTCTTATCAAAAGAGAAAATGATGAGAGTAATTATTATGACCGGTTCAGAGGAAGGCTGATCTTTCCTATATTCAGCGAGAATGATAAGGTGGTTGGGTTCGGAGGAAGAAAGTTGTACGAAGATGATCTTGGCGGTAAGTATATTAACTCTCCGGAGACGAAGATCTATAATAAGAGCAAGGTGCTGTATGGTCTTAATTTTGCGAAGGAGAAGATAAGATATTATGATTATGTGATACTAGTGGAAGGTTATATGGATATAGTTTCATTACATAAGAACGGGATCGAGAATGTTGTTGCTTCAAGCGGAACAGCGCTGTCGCCTGACCAGGTGCAGCTGATCTCACGCTACACAAAAAATGTCTATGTGTTGTTTGATTCGGACTTCGCGGGAATAAAAGCGGCGAAACGCGGAATTGAAATAATTCTGGAAGCCGGACTGGATCTAAGTGTAGTATCTCTGCCGGAGGGCGAAGATCCCGACAGCTTTATCAACAAGTTCGGCAAGGAAGAATTTGAACAGCAGATACAAAAAAGAAAGTCGGTGATAAATTTTATATCAGAGCTGTATGAAAAGGAAGGCAAGCTCGAATCTGTAAATGACAAAACAGATTTCATCAAAGAAATAATAAGCTATATAGGAAGGATACCCGATAAGATCAAGAGAGCATTTTACATAAAAGAAATTTCAGGATTGTATGACCTGTATGAATCAGATCTAAGACAAGAAATAGATAAGACAATTAATGAAAACAAATTTAAATCATATCAAAAATCTTCAGTTAAAATTCCTGAGCAAAAAACTAACTTATCAAAAAGTAACAATGGCAATTTTTACAAAATAGATAAAGAGGTAATTGATTATTTTATCAGAGGTGATAAAGATTGTTTAATCTACCTGTATGAGAATTTTCACATTGAGTGGTTACATAGCGAAACGATAAAGAAAATTGTCTGTGAATTTTTGGAACAATTGAATTTTGATTTTGAAATTAATATTTCTAAGGCCATTAACATTCTTGATGATGAGGAAGCAATAAAATGTATTACTGAAATAGCAAATGATCCTCATGAGGCGAGTTTTTTTGAATCAACCTCACAGTATATTTTTCTTAAAAATTCTGTTCACAAAAAATATAAACAAAGTGATGCAATCAAATTAATTGATAAGTATAAGAAGAATGAATTTGAAAGGGAAAGAATTGAAGTCAAAAATAACAAAGCCGGATTGTCTCTGGACGAGGTTTCACTCAAGGTCTCAGAAATTACAAAAAAAATAAACGATATAATGAAAAATTAATTTATGGGATCTGCAATTGTAATCGCACCGTATCGCTGCAAAGAGGAAAATCAGGAAGAGCTTTTCAGGCTTTTAAAAAACAAACGGAAATATTTTTTGAAATCAGGATATGTAACTGAAAGAATGCCTGTTATTGTGAGATCACGAACAGATAAAGAAGTGATTCTTGAAATTTTTGAATGGACAAGTGACAAGCATACAGCTGATGCTCACAATGATCCTGAAGTAAGAAAGTACTGGTCAGGTATGGATGAATTATGTTCGAAGATAGGTTTTCCGCTGTCAGATATCCCGGAATCAAATGTTTCATTCGCGCATTTTGATCCTTTAAATATTTACGAATAAATCAGATCAATTATGTACTCCATTGAACCAATTGCATTTGTAAAAAACAAAAGAAAAAAGATTCAGGACGATTACTGGGGAAGTGTTACATCCGAAATAATAATTAGTGATAAAATTTCAGCCGACAGTCTGACGGGCATAGAAGAGTTCTCACATCTCGAGATCATTTTTTATTTTCATTTAGCAGACCTTTCAAAGATAAATATATCGGCAACACATCCCCGTGAAAATAAAAAATTTCCAAAGGTCGGGATCTTTGCTCAGAGAAAGAAAGCCAGGCCAAATCTGTTGGGCTCTACGATTGTAAACCTTGTTAAAAAAGAAAAAAATGTCCTTACAGTCACGGGACTTGACGCGGTTGACGGCACTCCGGTTATTGACATCAAGCCTGTCATAAAAGAATTTATTCCTGATGGAAAGATCCGGCAGCCGGAATGGGCGACCGAGCTTATGAAAAACTACTGGGCAAAAGAAAGTTAAAAGTTAAAAGTTAAAAAGTTAAAAAGTTAAGAATCGTAAATGAACAATAAAAATTTTTGAACTTAACTTTATATTTATTATAAATTAGAATGTTATCTTAGTATAGAAATGATTAGTTTTAGAAAGAAAAATAAATTTTAATGTCGCAGTTAAAGAGAAGGGATATAAGAATAAAGGTAATGCAGGTTCTTTATGCACAGGAAATGTCCCAGGATCCAATAAAAAAAGTGAAAGAAGATCTGCTTTCGGGAATTAAAGAACCCGAGAATATTGAGTTTGCAAATCTGCTGGTTGATTGTGTTTTAAAGAATGAAAAGCTTCTCGATGCTTACATCCTGGAGAAGGTTGTAAATTGGGAGCTTGAGAGGATCTCACTGATTGACAAGCTTATCTTAAAGATCGGGATCGCTGAACTTATGTTCTTTCCGGACATTCCTCCAAAGGTCTCAATCAATGAAGCCATTGATATCGCAAAGGACTTTTGCACGAGAAACAGCGGAAAATTTGTCAACGGAATTCTTGATGCGGTGCTTGATGATCTGAAAAAAGAAAATAAGCTTAACAAAACCGGGCGGGGATTGATGAATATTAAAAAGAAGGATAAGGAAGCCGCTGTGCATGAAGAAGATAGTCCCAAAGTTTCTTTAAAAGAAAAAAAATAATTTTCAGTTCATTGTTCGATATCTCATTCCACAAACAATTACTTAATGAAAAATAAATCCCAGGTATTTATTTGGTCATTATTTGATTTCGGTAATTCCTCCTACGCTACAATAATTGTCGCTTTCGTATTTGCAGTTTATTTCAAGGAAGTCATTGCGTCCGGTCAGAGCATTGGTGATCTTTACTGGTCACTGGGGATAGTGTTCTCTATGATTATTGCAGCAATACTCAATCCGGTTTGTGGAGCTATTGCAGATTTCAAATCCAATAAGAAGAAATTTCTTTTTTTCTTTACATTGCTGTGCGTGGTTTCAACTTCATTAATGTATTTTACAAAAGAAGGAACTATACTTTTTGCAATTGTTTTGTTCATATTATCAAACATTGGTTTTCAGACAGGACTTACTTTCTATGAAGCCTTCATCACTGAAATATCTGAACCGAAGGATTATAATAAAGTCTCGGCGATGGGTTATGCGGTTGGATATATCGGCTCGCTTATTTCGGTAGTACTTGTATTTCCTCTTAAGGATGATCCTAATATACTATTTGTTATATCCGCCGTTTTCTTTTTGATTTTTTCGATGCCGCTATTTTTATTTTTAAAAGAAAAAAAAATAGTGAGAGAAAAGTTAAGTACCGGTTATGTCAGTTACGGATTTTCAAAGGTACTGAATACTATCAGAAATATTAACAAATACAGGAATCTTAAAAATTATCTTCTGGCATATTTGTTTTATATTGATGCTGTGAATACAATAATTTATTTTGCGGGTAATTATGCGAAATCGACCTTAAGTTTTACCATTCCCGAACTCGCGATATTTTTTCTTATAGTTCAGATCACTGCAATGCTCGGTTCATTCTTATTCGGCTATATCGGCGATAAGATCGGAATATTAAGATCAATTTATATCAACCTGATCATGTGGTCGCTATTAACAGTCGCAGTCTTTTTTACAAATGATAAAATGTCATTTTTTATTATCGGGGGTTTTGCGGGTACATTCCTCGGGTCAACACAAAGTCTGTCGAGAGCTTTGATGGCAACTCTTACACCGCAGGAAAGCAAGACAGAGTTTTTCGGATTCTACGGATTGTTTGATAAAACATCCACGCTGCTGGGTCCACTTACTTTTGGTCTGGTTTCATATCTTACAGGTTCACAAAAATTTGCAGTTCTTTCCGTAGGGATTTTTTTCATCCTCGGAATGTTCTTACTCAAAAATGTAAAAGAAAAGGAGACAATACAATGACAGATCTCGAAGAGAAGGTCATCCATACAAAAGAGCTCGATAATCTTGCAAGGCTGCTTGATGATGAAGACGAGAATATTTACTCAAACATCAAGGAGCGTTTTCTTTCATTCGGAAACAACTCATCTGATTTCTTAAAGAAATATCTTGATGATGAAAATGTTCTTATAAAAAAAAGAGCAAAGGAAATTGTATCAATACTTAACTTTGAAACCATTGCCGAAAAATTCCGGGAGCTATCCGGAAATGAAGACTCTGACTATCTTGAGGACTCGATGTTCCTCATAGCTTCACTCGGATATCCGGAAATAAAAATGCTTGACTATAAGAAGAAGCTTGAGAACATGGCTTTGGATATCAAAGCACGGCTTAATAGAATTGATCCCGATCAGAATAACATCAGCTCGCTGGAAATAATCAATAAGATCAATGAATATTTGTTCTTTGAAAAAGGCTTTATAGGAAATCCGGAAAATTATTACGAACCGGATAACAGCTTTCTGAACACTGTTATTGATACAAAGCTCGGGATACCAATTTCACTTTCTGTAATTTATATTCTGATAGCAAGAAAAATAAATATTCCTATAACGGGGGTAAATCTTCCGGGGCACTTTATAATTAAATATAAAAAAGGAAGTGATGAATTCTTTATCGATCCGTTTAATAAAGGTGTTATAATATCCATGAAAGAAGCGACTGAGTTTGTAAAGAAGATCGGTATGAGCAAGGAAGATTTTCATAACATCCCATATTTAAAGGAGACAACAGATACGGAGATCATTCTCCGGGTGATGAGAAATCTTGTTGAGATCTTTAAAAAGAACGGTGATGAATTAAGATCGGTACAGCTGGAAAAACTGATGAGCATATTGATCTGAATTTATATTTTCAAATATTTTGCAAAATAATTTTCATATGAAAAAAAATGCTTCTGTAATTTTGCTGCTTTTTGTTTTTCAATTTACTGTTTCGGTACTATTTGCTCAGGATGAATTTGAACTGGTGGAAAGTGTGCCTGTGGAAACAATCTTCGAGCAGTCGACACTTCCGAGAGCTCATGACGTCTGGCTAAAGATGATCAATGATGCAAAAAAAAGTATTGACATAGAAACTTTTTATTTTGCAAATGCCAAAGATGAGCCGCTCGAGGAAATCATGACGGCGATAAAGAATGCAGGAGACAGGGGTGTACGTGTTACGATAATTGTTGATTCTTCTTTTTATGCAAACAGCGATAAATCTGTTGATGAGCTTGAGGGAGTTAATAACCTTACAGTTTTCAAGATCCCGATGGGCAACATCGCGGGTGGTGTCATGCACGCGAAATATTTTATAGTTGATGATGAAAATGTATTTGTTGGAAGTCAGAACATGGACTGGCGCGCGTTGAAGCATATTCACGAAATGGGAGTCAGGATAAAAAATAAAAAGATAGCTGAAACGTTTAAAGAAGTTTTTAATCTTGATATTGCACATATAGGACGTGTGTTTTCACTTGAGATCAATGGAGGGTTGATTAATTCAGCAAATCCTGTTTCGATTTCAAACACAGAATTTGGGAATGTTATTCTTTACCCGGCATTTAGTCCCCCTAAGATTACACCAATGAATATTGATCATGAAGAAGATGAACTTCTAAAAATAATTGGCAATGCAAAGGAGCGATTATTTATTGAGATGTATTCCTATTCGCCGAAGGCAAAGAATGAAAAAAAATATTATGATGCCATCGATAATGCTTTACGTGAAGCAGCGGGCAGGGGAGTTGATATAAGGATTATTTTTTCAGACTGGGCAATTAGGGAAGGCGCGACGGATTTTATAAAAAGTTTATCAACAGTCTCAAACATTCAGATCAAGCTCAGTACGATCCCTCAGTACAGTGAAGGCTATATTCCATACGCCAGGGTGGATCATTCTAAATTTTTTATTGCAGACAATAATATTTCCTGGATCAGCACTTCTAACTGGGAATGGAGCTATTTCAATAACAGCAGAAACGCGACTATCATTGCTGATAATGAGAAAGTAAACTCTGAGCTAAGCAAAGTTTTTATGAGAAGCTGGGACAGTAATATAACAAATTCTGTAGATGTGAATAAAATCTATGAACCGGTTAAAAGAAATTAATCTAAAGTCCCAAATCTAAAATCTAAAATCTAAAATCTAAAATCTAAAATCCCAAAACGAAATCCCTAGTCCGAAATTCCAAATCCCAAATTAAAAAGTGCCCGGGATCGGAATCGAACCGATACTGCCTTTACAGGCAACAGGATTTTAAGTCCTGCGCGTCTACCAATTCCGCCACCCGGGCTAAACGAGTTGCAAAATAGTACCTCTGTAAATTATTTACTACTCCAAAATAAATTTTCTTAAAACAATCTTTTAGAATTTGTACCACAAATTGTTTATGCAGTATTAAAAATGTTCATCCCTTAGTTAAGAGAAATTTATTTTAATAAATAGAACTTTTCTTTTTGAAAAAATTTGTTTAATAAATTCAAATAAAAGCCCGGTCAATTAATTTAAAACCAAATTCTCGTAACGGGCGTAGATTCAGCATTTACGAGTACTTGAGGGTTTCTTCTTCAAACAATTTTTTTTTGTATACAAGTATTCTAACTTATAAATCTTTTTTTATTGACAATAGTGATTATTATAAATAACTTGAAAGCAAAATAAATTTCGATAAAAAACAAAAACTTTTTGTTAAATTAAATTAATAGGAGAAAAAAATGAGATCAAAGTTACTAATTTACTTTCTGCCTGTTTTACTAGTATCATTTCTAATTTACGGATATTCAACTCAGGATAATCCTAACGCGGATACGGCACCCCAATACGATGTACATTCAGGTAACACCACTAATGCTGTTCAGGGTGATACATTGTATAATTTTATTGTACCGAATGAACTTATTCTGGGCGTTAACAAATTAGGAAGTTCCTCAAGATTTGTATTTACCAGCGGCGGTCAAAGTTCGGGAGTGACCACTGACAATATATGGATCAGAACCGATTTAAGAGGAAACAGAATCGATTCCTTCCCGCAGGTTAACAATACACCGGGCCAAGGTTTTGGATTCAGGGATCTGGCATGGGACGGAAAAAATTTGCTGACTAGTGATAATAATACGATCCGCCGTATCGATACAGTTACATTTACAGAGCCAAGGCCGGGATTTACCGGACCAAACAATCCTAACAGAGGTTTGGCATGGTCATCCTCTAACAGGATCTGGACATCTAATTTCACAACCGGTCCTGTTGCAATGATCGATACAACGGGCGCTACAATCAAATCGCTTGGAATTCCTACTGTTGCGCCTTATGGCCTCGGAGCTGACAGATGGACCTCCCCGAATAAAATGTGGCTCTGGTATACAGAACCTTCACTTGCAGGTACGATCAGATTGTCAAAAGTTGACACAGCTACAGGAACAATAGTTCAGTCCTTTACATATGTTTTCCCGGCTGCGGGTACTGTAGGCGGATTGGATATATTTAATGATCACCCTGACTATCCGGGACGCGTTATTGCAGCTATGGTTGTACAAAATTCTCCAACAAGTATTGTAAGTATTATCGACCTTGGTCCTGATTCAACGATCACGCCACCTATCGGCGGCAATACTTTAGTACTGATTCACGATTCAACCATTGCAAGTACAGTTCCAAGAAAGTCTGACAGAGATACACTG
>JBDTLQ010000015.1:0-16759 GCA_039934715.1 Ignavibacteria bacterium
TCTTTGCCAGGTTTCTGATTCCCACTTCAACCTTCATATCTTCCCTGTGAGGTCGCGCGCGATATCCAGTATAAATACCCGGCTGATCAATGGACTTTGATACTCCGACAGCGGCACCGATTATCACGTCGTCACATATTGTCAGATGCCCAACAATTCCTGATTGTCCGCCTATCATGCATCTCTTTCCTATTTTAGTTGATCCCGCAATACCAACCTGTGCAGCTATGACGGTGTTCTCCCCTATCTCTACATTGTGTGCGACCATGATCTGATTGTCAAGCTTGACTCCTTTTCCTATCACTGTTTCACCAATTGTAGCCCGGTCAATACAGCAATTAGCTCCGATCTCAGCATCATCTTCAATTCTTACAATGCCTGTCTGTGGAATTTTTTTAAATGTACCGTCATCACTTTTTACAAACCCGAATCCGTCGGCTCCAATGACAGCCCCTGAATGAATGATGACATTGTTACTGATCCGGCATCCTTTGTAAACTGAAACATTGGGATACATTGTACAGTTATCCCCGATGATTACTTCGTTATCGACCTTACATCCGGAATATATTTTTACATTATTTCCTACAGTACAATTCTTCCCTATGTTCACAAAATTAGCGATGAAAATATTTTCACCAAATTTAGTACCAGCTCCGACAAAACAGTATTCGGAAATCCCGATCAATGCTTCATCATTATTCTCTTCAAATGTTTCAAGAAGCTTAAGAAAAGAGAGATAAGGATCATCAACCCTTAATAAGGTAATGTCGTCTCTTTTCTTTTTTATTACAAAATCATTTGAAATGATCAGCGCGCCGGCATTGGTAGTATTATAAAATTTTTGGTATTGGGGATTTGAAATAAAAGTTATCTCATTCTTTTTTGCAGTTTCGATCTTACCGACACCCGTGATCTCAAGGCTGCTGTCGCCCTCGATCTTTCCGTTAAGAAGACCGGCGATCTCTTCAAGCTTCATTTATTTACCTTCAATTTCATTTATCACTTTTTGTGTAAGATCATAATTCTCATTTACAAATAAAAGAAGTATGTCACTGCTTCTGTCAAATACATAATCATAACCGCCGTCCTTTGCAACAGTCTCAATTGCTTTGAATATCCTGTCCTGCACGGGTTTCATGAATTCTGTTTGTTTCATAAAGTACTCTCCGCCTTCTCCGAATTTCTGCACCTTGAAATTTGTGACCGAAGCTTCCAGTCCCGATATCTTGGTTTCAGTTTCTTTTTTTAATTCATCGGTAAGTATCAGTTTCTTTTTTTCAAAATCATCTTTCACAAACGTGAGACTATCCTGCAGTGTTTTAAGATCTGTCTGCCACTGCTCAACAAGATTATCGAGCCTCTGTTTGGCGTCGCGTGAATCCTGCATCGACTCCAGTATTTTCTTCGAATCAATATACCCGACCTTGGTCTGCGAAAAAACGTTTGTATTTAAAACTAAAAAAATAAACGCGGCAAATAATAAAGCAGCCGCTCTTTTTATGATGATCATAGATCCGTAAGTTTAATATTAAAATGCCTGCAAGACAAAAGCCGGCAGGCAGTATTTATTTAAAATATTCAGCCGCAATTATTTCAGCTTGTCAAGTACTTTGAACGTGATGTCAAAATCTTTGTCCCCGTAAAGCATTGTTCCGTCCGCCTTGTCAAAGACAAAATTTATCTTCATGCTCTTCGCGACATCCTCAATCGTCTTTGTAATCTTTTCTTTTACAGGCTTGAACAATTCCTGCTGCCTTTGCAAAAGTGAGTTCTGAACATTCTGTTTGTATGAGTCAAGACCTTCACCAAGATATTGTATCTCCTGCTGCAGGGTGGACATCTCGTCCTGCAGATCTTTCATTTCAGATTCGGATTTGATCGCGCCGGACTCAACGCGTTTTTGAGCGTCATCATATTTTACTTTGAATGTTTCGGCTTTTGTTTTAAGATCAGTTTCTCTTGTCTGAATTGTATCCAGATAAAGTTTTTGCATGCCTTCAAGTTCAGCCTGAACTTTCTGTGCTTCCGGAAGCTGCTTTAATATAGTTTCGCTGTCTACATATCCGATTTTAATCTGTGCCTGTGAATCCTTAAAAAAGAATGTGCTTGATATTGCAATGATGATCAAAAAATATTTCACATAACTTGTTTTCAAAAATGTTCTCCTTATTGTTAGTTATTAGTTATTAGTTGTTAGTTGTTAGTCGTTTATTGTTAATTTATTTTTATTCTGTTTGTTTTTAGAATCCTTTACCGAATTGAAAGTGGAACTGCCACTTTGGAGGCTGCCCGTCTACAAATCTTCTGTCGAATCCATAACCGAAATCAAATCCGACAAGTCCTACCGCAGGCAGTATCAGTCTCGTTCCGAGACCAACCGACCTCTTCAGATCAAACGGATCGGTCTTATTGATATCAGCCCATACATTTCCGGCTTCAGCAAACGCGAGTATAAATATCGGAAGCGGATCCTGTGACAGCGAATATCTCAGCTCCAGTCCGTATTTTGCTGCAACTCTTCCTCCGATCGGATTCCCGGAAGTATTTTTCGGACCAATGCTTCTGTCCTCATATCCACGAAGTGAGATCGTATTGTATGCAAGTCCGTTGCCTCCCATATAAAATGTTTCCGTTGGCGGCAGATATTTATCTTTAGCAAATGAATTTACAAATGAAAATTGAAAATTGGAATATAAAACCAATTTCCTGTTAAGTGTCATTGGTGTAAATGCTTCTGTCGAAAAAATATTTTTGATAAATTCTACTGACCCCGGCAGGAATGGTCCTCCGGATAATTCGGTGGAGTTTGAAACTCTTGTACCTGAAGTAGGAAATACAGGCTCAAATACTGATGCCCTTGAGATCACCTGTCTTATGCTGAACTGGCTTCTTATTCCTTCCTGATAATAATCATCTCCGTTTATGACATTGGTTCTCTGAAATTTTGCAGTCCAGTCGCCTCTGAAGTAATCATCGGGAAATTTGAATCTCCTTCCTAGATTTACTGAAGCTCCTGTTTCCTTCAGATCCAGATTTGAATAATTCTGACGCGTATCGAAAATGTTAAAGCCGAATTGTGTTGGTGTATCATAAAACCACGGCTCCTGAAAACCAAGATCAAATGTTCTGTATGTACCTCCTGTACCAAAGGTCCAGTTGAATGATAAGATCTGACCTGCTCCGCCTTTCAATGGCTGAGTAATATCAAAATTATTAAAGGTTAATCCCAGTGACCCTGTAATTCCATAGCTGCCGCTGTAGCCGATCGACGCGTTGAACTGGTCCGAAGATTTTTCCTCGACGAGATACTTAATGTTTACGGTACTGTCATCGGAAAGTGAAATATCCTGGGTGAGTTTTTCCGGATTGAAATAGTTCAGACCGGAAAGCTGCTGCATGCTTCTTTTGATACTGCTTTTGCTAAAGTATTCTCCCGGCAAAGTATAAAGCTCTCTTCTTAGTACTTTATCCTTTGTCTTATCATTTCCGTCAAAACCAACGAGTCCGAATTTGAAGGGATTACCTTCATTGATCTTTACAACAAGATCTACCCTGTTATCTCCGGCTGGAACCTCTTCAATGTCGGCATTGAATGCGAGAAATCCTTTGTCAAGATACAGTGAACTTATGTCGCTTTCAAATTCATTTCCGTATAAATTCTCCTGAAGCTTTTTGGTATTATAAACATCACCTTTATTAAGTTCAAGACGTGTCTTAAGTATATTGGAATCAAAGATCTTATTGCCTTCAAAATTTATATCATTCACATAATATTTTTTTCCTTCATCGACTTTGATCTTCACCCTAACGTCTTCTCTTGAAGATAAAATATCAAGAGTGTCCTGAACTATTACAGCATCTTTAAAACCTTTTTCCTTATAATAATTTATTATCAGATTTTCGTCTTCTTTAAATTTTTTCTTATCAAAAGTCGTACCCTGCCAGAATTTCCACCACACACTTTCAGTGGTTTCTTCCATTGCGCCCTTGAGTTCACCCGAAGAAATATTTTTATTTCCCTCAAATACAATCTGATCCACAGAAAGTTTTTCGCCTTCATTTACCTTTACTCTGATACGTGCTTCATTATTCGCCGACACAAGTTTATCCACCGTGACCTTTGCTAGTCCGTAACCTTCTTCGGCATAGTATTTCTCAAGGTTATATTTTATATCCTGAAGCTTTTGCTCGGAAACAACCTCACCCGAAACGAGATTTATCTTTTCTTTAAGATCGTCATCGGAGTATTCATCATTGCCGGTGATTTCTATCTTTTCAATACGGGGCAGCTCTTCAACCTCTATCACAAGATAAACATCATTGCCGAATTTTTTATCAATATAGATCCTTACATCGGAAAAAATTCCGATGTTCCATAAGCGGTTAAGCGCATCCCTTGTTTCATCCGAAGGTATAGTTATCTCCTGCCCGACACTTAATCCTGAATACGAGACGACAGTCCCCGATTCGTAATTTCTGTTTCCCTTTGTATTGATACTTGCTATTCTGTAAGTAGCCGGACCTTCATCCTGTGAGAACAAATTTACCGAAGATATTAGGGATAAAAATATTGTGAGGGTCAAAATTTTCAGCGTGATTCTTCTTTGCATTTTTTAGTTGTCTTTTTTCTTGTTTAATTGTTCACTTACCAGTCCGAATCTTCTTTCTCTTTTCTGATAATCGGAAATGGCTTTATAATATTGGGCTCTCTTAAATTCCGGCCAGTAATTATCATCAATATAAATCTCGCTGTAAGCCATCTGCCATAACATAAAATTACTTATTCTGAACTCGCCTCCCGTCCTGATCATGAGGTCGGGATCCGGAATGCTGCCTGTTGCAAGATATTTCGAAAATGATTTCTCGTTCAGTGCTTCTAAATCGAATTTGGATTTATTTTGTTCCGATAAAATCTTTTTTACAGCATTTAATATATCCCATCTGCCACTGTAACTCAATGCAAGATTAAGTGTCATTAGCTTGTTATCCTTTGTCTTTCGCATTGCTTCATTGAGTTCATCTGTAACTTTCACCGGAAGATTTTCAAGATCCCCTGTCGCAATAAGCCTTACGTCATTCTGATGAAGTCTGTCAGTCTCATCACGTATTGACCGGATCAAAAGTTTCATAAGGAGAGTGATCTCATTTCGAGGACGCTTCCAGTTCTCAGTGGAAAAAGTATAAAGGGTGAGATATTTTATCCCGAGCTGTCCTGATGCTTCAACGATATCTCTCGCGGAATTAACACCTTCATTATGGCCAAACACACGGGACAAACCTTTTGACTTAGCCCACCTCCCGTTGCCGTCCATTATTATTGCAACGTGATCAGGAATTTTTCCGCCTGCTTTTAATTCATCCTGCTTTATCTTGTCTTTTGGAGAAGGTGGTGTCAATTTTGTTTTATATTTTTTTTATTACAGTGTTTCTAGGGAAATATCAATAAAAGATTTTTGCCTTAATGGTAATACTTTGTTTTTCTAAATAAGTTCAGATCAATCCTAACCGCTCTTTAACAAGATTGAGCTTCTCATTCGCGATTATACCCGCGTTGCTGTTACCTTCGGCAATAATATTATTCATTCTTTCATTGTCACTTCTTATTTCCGTAAATTTTTTCTGAAGTTCACCGAGCTTTGCAGCTACTATTTCTCCCAGATCACCTTTGAACTGTCCGTATCCTTTTCCTTCATACTCAATCTCGATCTCATCAACCGTCTTACCCGAAAATTCGGAATAAATGGTTAAGAGATTACTGATTGCCGGCTTATCTTTATCAAACTTGATTTTATTATCCGAATCCGTAACCGCCCTCTTGAATTTTTTTATGATCGAAGATCCTTCTTCCTCCATTCCGATATAACTCTCGGCAGAATCACTCTTGCTCATCTTTTTTTCAGGATCATTCAATGCCATGATCTTTGCAGTTGTCTTTGACATTATTGCTTTTGGAATTCTAAATGTTTCACCATGCCTGTTGTTAAATCTTTCCGCAATGGCTCTGCACAATTCGACATGCTGTGTCTGATCTTTTCCTACAGGAACTTCATCTGCGTCATACAGCAAAACATCGCCCGCCATCAGTACGGGATAATCAAATATTCCCACAAATTGCCCATCCTTGCCTGACTTTAAAGATTTGTCTTTGAACTGCGTCATCTTCGAAAGCTCACCCATCGTCACATAGTTATTAAGTATCCAGCTCATCTCGCTGTGAGCAGGTATCATTGACTGTACAAAGATCACCGATCTGTTCGGATCAACACCAACTGTAAGCAGCCACGCGACAACATCAAGCGTTCTTTTTTTGAGCAGCTCAGGATCCTGTTTTACAGTGATCGCGTGAAGGTTGGCAATGAAGAAAAAATTTTCACGGTCTTCCTTGTGCTGATTTTCAGCCCATATCTTCATGGCTCCCAGATAATTTCCGATCGTCAGCTCACCCGAGGGTTTGATCCCGGACAGTATTCTTTTCAATGTATGATGCTCCCATAAATTAAAATCACACCTCGATCATTCTCAGTGTGACAGGAATTATATTTTTGCAAAATAAAAATTATAACCGTTCTGAAAGTTGTAATCAATTTTTAAAAAAGCTTTTCATTTAGTACTATCAACAACCACCTTATAGATCTTTTCACCATCCTTTGTCATGCCGTATTTTTCCCGCGCTATCTTTTCCATCTTTTCATCGGAGGTCTTAAGATCATCGATCTCCTTACGAAGGTCATCCGACTTTTTATGCTCGGCTTCGAGCTGTTTCTCCAGCTCTTTCTTTTCAGACTCAAGCCTGAATCTCTGTAATATTCCCTTATTGCCGAAGACAGCAAGAGAGATCAGTCCGATAAAAAAGATAACGACAAAAAATAATTTCAGATTATATTTAATAAATCTTGCAATTATTTTTAGTAAACTGTCACTGCCGGTTGTAGTATCCATATCAGTTTTTTTGTAAAGATAACTCTATTATTTTTTTTATTAACTGTGTGAAATCCATTCCATTGGCTGCTGCCGACTTTGGTACAAGCGATGTTTCCGTCATTCCGGGAAGCGTATTTACTTCAAGACAATACAGATCATTTTTTTCATCAAGTATAAAATCAACTCTTGAATATACCGAGCATCCCAAAGAGCGGTGTGCATTCAATGCGTCAGCTCTCACTTTCTTTTCAACATCACCCGGAATATCCGCCGGACAAAAGTAATCGGTCATTCCTTTTGTATACTTATGTTCATAATCATAGAATCCTCCTTCAGGACGAATTTCAATTACCGGAAAAGTTTCATCGCCAATGACGGGAACTGTAAGCTCTCTTCCTTTTATAAACTTTTCAATCAATATCTTTTCCGAATACATGAATGCAAGCTCAACTGACCTCTGCAGCTGTACGTCTTCAACATCCGCGTTTACGATGGACAAACCGACCGTGCTTCCTTCATCATTGGGTTTTACGACACAGGGATAGCCGATTGAATCCAGTATCCTTTTATTAAGCAATTCATACTCGGGGACGAAGGCTTTAGTCAGTTCAATGCTCTGAGGGGTTTTTATTCCGGCCGAGTTCAATATAATTTTGGAAATATCTTTATCCATTGCAAGAGCAGAAGAAAAGACATCGGAGCCAGTATACTTTATACCTCTTAGCTCGAGAAGCGTCTGGATCTTTCCATCCTCTCCGAATTTCCCGTGGACGCCAAGAAATGCAAGATCAATATCATCAAACAAGCCGGAGTTAATGCATTGTAAAATTTTCCTGTCCGAAGATCTTTTAATTTCTCTCAATTGCTCAACGGTGGGCGACTCTTTTTTCACTCCGCTGCTGAAGATCACTTTCTCATCTACCGGTTCATCACCGTAAATGGGATCGATTACTTTTACATTATGACCGAGATCTCTTAAAGCTTTTAATATACTTTTGCTTGATGCGATGGAAACTTCTCTTTCCGAAGAAGGTCCGCCAGTAATTAAGATTATATTCAAACACAAAAAATTTTATTAATATACTTATTTCAATCAAGTTTTTAAATGTTAAATACAGTTTTGGAGACCAATGTAGCACAATGTAGCCGCAACCATCCAAAACGCCCTCTCTGCAAAGCATTAAACTGATTATCCCTCTCCCTGCAAATTCTCCTCTATTCTATAGTATCCTATATATCACTGTTTCAGGAAGCTGAAAACCGTCAATATTCACAGGAGACATCCTTACTCTGATAATTTTATCTTTTTCTTCCATTTTGAATCTTGTCTTAAGTGCAATACACAATGGATCAGCTGCATCAATCAGGCTTATTTTATCTGGGGAAAAATCCATTTCTTCTTCTCTGATAATTCTTTTCATATTTCCTAAAATATCATTCTTCCCGATAAGCTTAAGTCCAGGGATTCCAAACAACAGACTCCATTCTTTTTTATCAGGTAAATTTATCCAAAAAATTATGGGATACCTGAAACTCTCATTGTCTAAACATTCAATAAGTTTTTTTCCCTTTTCATAATATTCTTCAGGGAAAGGTGTGAAAAGATTGTCCATAGTTGTTTTTTATAAATTGAAATATCTACGTTTATGGTAAGATTTAATTATGAAGCAACTGGTAGAAAGTTTTCTGCTACATAAATTTATCAACTTACCAAAATTAAAATTTATGAAGATGATTTATTGCGGACGCTTTGTTTCTGTGATTAAATTCAGACCACTATTCACCTGTTTCTTTATGCGGTGCATCAACTGGCTTAGATTGCGGCGAACCTTTTTGTCTCAGATATATTGACAGGAATATCAGTGCGAACACAGACAGAAACTCACTTTGCCAATTCTGAAGAGATTCAAACCAGAACGTGTTTCCAAAGATGTGATCAATAAACGGAATACTATTTTTGCCTTCAAGGTTCTGTTCAAGATTATAATGTAACCAGCTTCCATACCAATGCAGGATAAATGAAAAAATGAATAACAGAAACAACGCTATTGTTAGGGATTGACTATAAATCTGAAGCCGCCATCCGCCTTTAATCACGGGTGAAGGAGCATTTGGATGAGATCTTGGTTTCCTGTCAACCTCCTCTTTTGAAGACAATTTTTTTGATTCGGAAGACCCTTCCTGCCGTAATATTATTGTAAGAACAACAAACAAACCTATCTGAAGAAATTCACTCTCCCAATTTTCAAAGGTCGCTTCAATAAAATGACCGCTTGTAAAATATTCCGAAAATGAAATCTCCTGTCTTCCGTGATCTTTCAATAGTTCATTCAGCTCTTTTCTTCCGGTTATGGCTTGTCCGGCAAATGATAATATAAACAAAATTAAAAAAGCCAGTGAAAGTCCGTTCCTGAAAAAAAATGATTTTTGTTTTCTATTTTTCATTCAATACGAAATTTTTACAACGGGATAACAAAGGAAAGAGATGATAATGGCAGGAATAGAATTAGTAAATTTACACATTGACAAATTTTTAAAAATAGAAATAGTTTTTAAGAATAACCCTGAATGATCGGGTTGTGAATTTAAGAAAGCCAAAGAGAAAAGCAAACTTTACCCTTTGGCTTTCAGTGACTTACATCAGATATTATTTGATCAATATCATTTTCCTGATCTCAACAAATTCATTCACTTCAAGTTTGTAGTAATAGATCCCGCTTGCATACTGAGATCCGTCAAATGTAATTTCATACTCGCCCGCCTGTAGATGCTCGTTGACCAGTGTATTTATTTTTCTTCCGACACCGTCATAGACACTAATTCTAGCGTTTCCACTAATATCCGGAGGTATGCTGTATTTTATCTTGGTACTAGGATTAAAAGGATTCGGAGTATTTTGAAAAAGTACAGCCCTGTGTATAACATTAGAACTAACAGGCGGCAGTACCGATGTAGCGGTCACAAGGCTGACAGTGGTTGTTGCAACTCTCAATCGATTGCTCAAGCTGTAAGCAAAGTAATGATTACCTGCATTCGAAAAAGCAATTGATTTTATTCCCCCTGAATTCGGACTTCCCGTCGGATCAACATATTCTTCTGCTAATACCCCGTCTGAAACTCTATAGAATTTTAGTTTTGCATAATAGCCAATCCCGCTGCTATAAAGTGTTAACCCTGAACCCAGGTACACACCGTTTGGAGAAAAGCTTATTTTATTATGTCCTTCTGACTCGTCAATGTGCAAAGTATGCAGAATTGTTCCGTCGGAAAAATTCCAGATCTTTATAGTCATACCATAACCCTGGCCTGCGCTCGCAATTAAATCGCCTCCGGGAGAAACATCAACATCAATATCCACGCCCCCGTCAAAATATGATCCGTGGAAAAGTGTCCTCACTAATGCCCCTGTTGAAACATTCCATATTTTAACATTTCCATCATGACCACCGGAAACTAAATATTGACCATCGGGAGTAAACTTCAGACTTATTGTCCCTCCATCATGTCCGGCCAGAGTTCTGATTAGGTTAAATGACATATCATAAATCCTGATCTCGCCGGTAAAATTGTAATAGGTTGCAGATGCAATAAGACTTTCATCCGGAGAAATTTCAATTGAAGTTGTTATTCCATCCTGACTGCTTTCTGAAATATTCGGCAGACTGTCAGGAAAATTCCATTTGAACTGACCTGCCTTATCAACTGAGCATCCTCCTTTAGGTGCACAATAAACACTTCCGTGCCCGCTCACAAATGCTGAATTGTCTGAATACACAGCTATGTCGTTTGTCTGACCGAAATTATACAGATTTGAAATAGTTCTCAAGAGTGTACTGTCCGCAACTCTCCATATTTTAATCTGTCCGCATGTAAAAGGATAACAATTATTGGAAGAACCGCCGGTGAGAAGATACTGGCCATTGGGTGTGAAAGTCATTGTTTCCACGTTTGATATTTTTTCCCAAAGCAAATTGACTAAAGGCTGGGAGCTTGCGGAAACTGTAAAATAAAATTGAATCAAAATTAAGAAATAAAATATTTTTCTCATGTGGTCTCTCCGGGGGGATTAAGTTTTGCGATTATGTTATTATTTTTTACAAAAAGCAACTTACATGCCATTAAAAATTAAACAGGATTATAGCATTTTTTTTGATTGACCATTCAAAAAATGTCATGACTCTGACATGTTAAGTTTAAAATACTGAAAGGAAGGATAGTTAATTTATTTTGGAAAACATATTCAATTAAGGCGACAAAAATATTAGAGTCCAATGGTGTCCCATAATAAAACTTTTTAAACTACTACGTTTTCCCAGAGTTACCCGCCAACTTTACAATTCTTTAGATAATTACTAACTTTGCTTCGGCGGGAACTCTGGGTGCGGCAGGATTTTTGTGAACATCGGAGATAAAATCGGACGTGATCCGCTGAGTCACCGCTGAAGGTGTGTGTATAATTGTCAGCGAGTTCTTACGGGAGACTCAGCCGGAACGGCTAAAACATTGATAGTTGGACTTTTCTTTAAGGTTTTTATATTTAAACCCCCCGTCAGAGTCTCCGGTGCTTTATCCGGGACTCTGACGTTTGAGTGGAGGATTAACTAATAGATTAACTCAACATCATAAATCCCGTTTCCATTTATATAAATTCGAGGCGCTTGAATGAACATAATCCTCAGGTCTTTCTGCAAGACCCCATTTCAATACACAGGGATTATTGTGAATATAATTTAACTTCTCACGGAACATTGCAGAGTTAACCATTTCTTTGGAATCAAATCGACCCTTAAAAACTTTATGTTTAGCTCCCTTATCAAATTCAGCAGCTTCAGTAAAAATCTTTAATAAGTCTTTCCTTTTGTCTTCTTCAAGGTAATATATAATTTCGTATGTTTGAAATCTTTTCGCGTTTTGAATTAATTTGGAAACGTTGGGGGAATATTCTGAAATGTATACTAACGAATGCAGATGATTGGGCATGATTACATAACCATGGATTTTATTACCGTAATGATTCTTCATATAGTCAAACCATTTGTAAACCAGATTAAAATATTTTTCATCTGTAAACACCTTAATCCATTTTATATATAGTATAAGTTATAAAATATATTCTTTCCGGTGTGAAGTCCCTTACTCTAGTAGCCATCGAATCCTCCTTTTATTTAAAAAATCATAATATGGAATTTATGTTTTCAACTTGCTATTCCTTACGTCAGAGTCCCAAGCTAAAGCTTGGAGACTCTGACGGGGGGTAAAAAAGAGTTTTCTTGCGGGAGACTCAGCGGGGACGACGAGTGCAAATCCGTTATCTTTCCGTTTAATCAGTATGATCAGTGTTCTGATCTTTCTCGTCTTTCTCGTATTATGAAATATCATTTTCAGATTTTCTAAGTCAATTACTTTTTGTAAATTACATTATTCCGAAGAAGCATTGTTTAATGATAAAAAAAAAGGTTTTATTAATTGGAAGCCTGCCTCCGCCATATCACGGTTCTAATATTTTTTTTGACAATCTGCTTAATTCTAAACTAAAGAATGAATTCGATCTCCTGCATCTTGACACCTCCGATCACAGGAATCTTGACAACCTGACCAAACTTGATTTCACAAATGTATATCTCGCGCTCAAAAACATTTTTCAGTTAGCAAGACTTCTTCGAAAAGAAAAACCTGATATTGTCTACATAACTCCGGCTGTGAGCTTCCTGCCTTACTTTCGCGACGGATTGTTCCTGCTCACTTCTTCTTATCTTTCAAAAGCCGGGATCATCATTCACTTGCACGGTGGGAAATATTTTCGAGATGAATTTTATAATAAATCTAATATATTTGCAAAGTCTTTTATAAGAAGCAGTCTTAAGAAGGTTGACCGGGCTGTTGTTTTAAGCGATTCGATAAGACCTGTGTTCGATGGACTTGTAAATAAAATTTCAGTCATTCCCAACGGCACGGATTTCGGCATGAATTTTTCAGAAACAGATCTGAAAAAAGATACAGGGATAATTAAGATCTCATATTTGGGAAATCTGTTTGAAGATAAAGGCGTGCTTGATGTAATGAACTCGGTGAAAAGTATCGTTGAAAAAAATAAAAATAAAAGTATAAATGTAGAGTTTGGATTTGCGGGTGATTGGTCCGAGAAGGAGAAGAAAACTAAGAGTGCCTGTATACAAATTATAAAGGAGAATAATCTTGATAAATATGTTAAATTTTACGGAGTACTGCTTGGCAAAGAGAAGGAAAAATTTTTACTGGAGACAGAGATTTTCGTTTTTCCCAGCCGGAATGAAGGTTCGCCCTTAGTAATTCTTGAAGCGATGTCCGCCGCCTGTCCTGTAATTTCCACAAAAGGTGTCGGAGCAATACCCGATATGGTTTTAGACGGCGTAACGGGAATTCTTATTGAGAGCAAAAATGTAGAACAGATTAGCGGAGCAATATTAAAATTAATCGAAGACAGGGAATTGAGATCAAAGATGGGGACAGCGGGAAGAGAACGATTCAGGAATTACTTTACACTAGAAAAAAATATTTCAGGTCTGTCGGACCTTTTCAAAGAAAGCAATTAAATCATAGTCATAGCAAATCTCATTTCAATCTAATATGAAGGCACTCGTTACAGGCGGAGCTGGGTTTATCGGATCTAATCTTGTGAACCTTCTGCTTGAAAAAAATTTTGATGTAAGGATCATTGATAATCTTTCAACCGGATATAAAAAAAATATTGATACCGTCGGCGCTGAATTTATTGAAGGCGATATCCGTGACAAGGATCTAATGAATAAAGTTACAAAAGATGTAAACATTATCTTTCATCTTGCTGCAAGCATCGGCAATGTAAAGTCTCTCAACAATCCGCAGGAGGATTCAGAGATCAATGTGATCGGCACATTGAATGTCCTTGAGTCCGCAAGAAAAAATAATATTGAAAAGATCATATACTCATCATCGGCCGCTATCTTTGGTGAACTTGTCACAATGCCTATCAGTGAAGAGCATTCGCAGAATCCAGACTCTCCATATGGAGTCAGCAAACTTGCCGCTGAAAAGCACCTGCTCTGTTTCGGAAAGCTTTATGATATGACTGTCGTCGCACTCCGCTATTTTAATGTATTCGGTGTAAATCAAAGATACGATGCTTACGGAAATGTAATTCCGATATTCGCGAACCGCCTCTTCACAAATCAGCCTCTCACAATTTACGGTGACGGTGAACAGACAAGGGATTTTGTAAATGTTAAGGATGTTGCAATGGCGAATTTTCTTGCGGCAACAAAAGCATTGAAAAGTAATTATTACAATATCGGCAGTGGTGTGAACATTACAATAAATAAACTTTCAGAAATTGTACAGCAAGCCAGCGGCATTAACACAGGTGTACATTATGAAGATGCCAGAAAAGGAGAAGTGCTTCACTGCCGCGCTGACATTTCCAAAATAAAAAACGATCTCGGGTTTAATCCTGATACTGATATTAAAAAAGGACTGCAGGAATATTTTCGCTGGTTCAAAGAAGATTTCGAGGCGGCTTTAGTATGAAGGTACTTATTCTCGGAGGCGCCGGACTGCTTGGGCACAAAGCATACCAGGTCTTCTCGAAAGAGTTCGATACATACGTAACGTTCAGAAATTTTGAAGACAGGCTAAAAGAAAAAAAATTATTCGACGAGAACAAAGTTTTCAATGACATCGATGCGTTTGATTTTGAATCAATAAAAAAGATTATAGCAGGACTTAAGCCGTACGCTGTACTGAACTGCATAGGCATCATTAAACAGCTTAAGGAATCTCAAGATCATAAATTGTCAATTTACATTAATTCTTTATTCCCTCATTTGCTTGCTGAGCTTTGTGAAGACGCCGGATCAAGACTTATACATATAAGTACAGATTGTGTCTTTTCCGGGAAGAAGGGAAATTATAAAGAAGAGGATCCGTGCGATGCCGGCGATCTTTACGGGTTGTCAAAGTATCTTGGCGAAATAAATCATCCCGGTTGTCTTACATTGAGAACGTCTATCATTGGTCATGAGCTGTTTACAAATTTTTCACTTGTTGACTGGTTTCTATCTAATGAAGGCAAAACTGTGAGCGGCTACACAAACGCAATCTTCACGGGCTTTCCAACTGTGACTTTATGTAATGAGATCGTCAGAATTATAAAATCGCGTCCTTCACTAAATGGTCTTTATAATATTTCATCAGAAAAAATAAGTAAGTATGATCTGCTGAACCTTATTAAAAAAACATATCACAGAAACATAGAGATCGAACCCTTCAAAGATTTTTATTGTGACCGGAGTCTTGATTCGGAAAAATACAGAAAGGAAACAGGTTTCATTCCGGAGGGCTGGGAAGAAATGATAAAGGAAATGCATGAGGATAATTTAAAAAACTTATCATAAAAATAAATGAACCTTGAAAACAAGACCATACTGATCACAGGCGGCACCGGATCGCTGGGAAAAATTCTTACGAAAAGAATTCTTACCAATGAAATGGGAAAGCCAAAGAAGATAATTATTTTTTCAAGGGATGAATCCAAGCAGCACGAGATGAGGCTGCAGTATAAACAAAGGAGCGTCGCGACGGATGAGATCATTTATCATAACTTCGAACAGATAGTTGAATTCAGAATAGGAGATGTGAGAGATTATCACAGCATAGCATCAGCAGTAAAGGATGCGGACATTGTTTTCAACGCGGCCGCTCTCAAGCAAGTGCCTTCGTGTGAATACTTTCCGTTCGAAGCTGTACAAACAAACATTATCGGACCGGAGAATATAGTTAGGGTGATCCGGGAAAATAAACTGCCTGTTGAAACAGTAGTTGGAATTTCAACAGACAAGGCAAGCAAACCGGTAAATGTGATGGGAATGACCAAGGCATTGCAGGAAAGGATTTTTATAACGGCAAACCTTAGCTGCCCGTTAACACGATTTATCTGTGTAAGGTATGGGAATGTGCTTGCTTCCAGAGGTTCAGTGATTCCGCTTTTTCTAAGCCAGATAAGATCGGGAGGTCCGGTAACGATCACCACTGAAGACATGACAAGATTCCTGTTAAGTCTTGATGACGCGGTCGAAGTTATCTTTGCCGCAGTGAAAGATGCCAAGAAGGGAGAGACGTATATTCCCAGAGTTCCTGCTGCAAGGGTGATTGATATAGCAAAAGCTTTAATTGGAAATAAAAAGATCCCGTTAAAAAATATCGGAATAAGGCCGGGAGAAAAAATTCATGAAGTACTGATCTCGGAAGAGGAAAGTTACAGGACCGTCAAGCGGGGAAAATATTTTGCAATAAAACCGATCCTTCCTGAGTTGATCACGGATCCTAAAGAGAAGATCGCTATGAAGACGGAATACAGTTCGGAAAACAGTGTCATGAATTTACCGGCATTGAAAAAACTTCTGTCGGATCAACGATTGTTTGCGGAAGCAATTGAAACAACGAAGGAGGAATTGTTAAGATGAAAATAATGACAATACTCGGCACACGTCCGGAGATAATAAGATTGAGCCAGGTAATAAGAAAGCTTGATGTATTGTGTGAGCATGTTCTTGTTCACACCGGGCAGAATTATGAAGAATCTCTCAATGATATTTTTTTTAAAGAGCTGAGGGTCAGAAATCCTGATTACTCAGTTGGAATAAAATCAGAGACATTAGGAGAACAGATAGCGAAGATCATTTATGAAACAGAAAAGATCATGCTGCGGGAGAAACCTGACCGCTTACTTATTCTTGGAGACACGAACAGCGGTCTGAGCTCGATCCCCGCAAAGCGTCTCGGGATCCCTGTCTACCATATGGAAGCCGGGAATCGCTGCCAC
>JBDTLQ010000016.1:0-16591 GCA_039934715.1 Ignavibacteria bacterium
TGGCCGATCTGAGGGTTGGGGTCGGCGGACCTGTCCTGTTGTATTTTCTGTCAGAAAACTCAAAATCTACAATGATCCTCGAAGCAACTGTAATAAGCCTGCTGTTTGTAAAAGTTACAGTACCTATTCCATAGTCGATAACATAATCAGCCTGTTCGCCTCTTACCATAAGATTACCATCGAGATAAACTTTCTCCGAACCAGAAAGAACAAGAATGTTGATCTCGTTATCACTTCCAAATAATACATAAGGACCCTGCACCCCATCAATACCATTGAACGAATTCGAATTGAACTTCCCTCTCTGCACAGCACCGCTGAGAAAAATATTTCCGAACCCGTATTCACTGAAACCCTTCGCACCTTGTATCTTTCTGTTAAAATTTACAAACTCTGTATTTCCAAAATCAACATTTATATCACCAATGGTTCCTATCACATTGTTGCTTTTTATTTCAATGAAAACTTTATCTAGCTCCTGGAGTTTTTCCGTATTTCCTTCGGGCTGAATGGGAGTGCTCTCGTCGGTAAGCGCCGCGTTGATCTCAATGTCGTTTGTAAGCTTTCCATTAAGCTGCAGCCGGAAACCGGAATTAAGCGAGAGGTCGCGGTTTGAACCAATGTTTACCCCGCGGAACAAGCTTCCCGATTTTTCCAGCTCAGTGCCTTCAAATATACTTCCTATAAAGTCTTTCTTCTGTGTCGCGATCTGGACAGTGTCACCTGTAAGACTGTCACGTTCGATAAGTATTTCAAAATTTGAGTATTCATCTTTAAGTTCGTATGGAAATACATCATAGTCAATTTTTAAATTATATATCTGAAATGTATCAAGATCATATTTTTGAAAAAGATCTTTGCTCAGTGTTATTGATCCTTCCCGATAATCCAGGACATAATCGGACTGAGGAACGAGCACAATGTTCTGAAGTGTCAGTATATCGGAAAACTGGATGACAAATTTATCCCCGATATTTATAAGAGTGTCTTTGTAGCTGACCTTGGCAATGTATGTTTTATAATTAGCGCTCTCCTGCTGAGAGTAAAGGGAAGGGGCAATGATGAATATGAAGAAAACTATTATAAACTTTTTGATTACCATCAATTGGTTTTATTTATCACCCGGATGACACAACAAATTTCAGAATGACCTTTGTAATTTAAGTGATATTTGAACTAATAAAATAAATTTTTACAGTAAAGTTTTGATCAAAAAGTTTTTAATAAGTTTTAGTTTGAAAGAGATTGTTTCTTTATCATCAATGGTTAATGGTCAATGGTCAATAGTCAATGGTCAATGGTCAATAGTCAATGGTCAATAAGCAACATTTGATGTCTCGCGTCTTGCGTCTCGCGTCTCGCGTCTCGCGTCTCGCGTCTTTGCGTCTCGCGTCTCGCGTCTCGCGTCTCACGTCTCGCGTCTTGCGTCTCGCGTCTTGCGTCTCAAGTCTCAAGTCTCGCGTCTCGAGTCTTGCGTTTTGCGTCTCGCGTCTCGCGTCTTGCGTCTCACGTCTCGCGTCTCGCGTCTCGCGTGTCGCGTCTCGCGTCTTGCGTCTCGCGTCTCGCGTCTCGCGTCTTGCGTCTCGCGTCTTGCGTCTTGCGTCTCGCGTCTTGCGTCTCGCGTGTCGCGTCTCGCGTTCTAATATATTCCCGAATCATCCGACTGACTTACGTTAGAAGTATTGCGCTTATCAGTCTTTGATATCATCAGGCTCACAGAATGCGTCCTGAATGATTCATCTTCATATTGAATTTCTATCGGTATATCTTCTCTGAGAGTAACTTTGGTTGCGGGAGAATTAGTATTTTTTGAATATATAAAACTCAAACTTCCGAATAATGATTTCTTGATCTTTCCGAGTTCGCCTGAATAATTATTAGAAACTGAATATGAAGACATTCCTCCGAGGCAGATCTCCTGCTGTGGTACATTATCAATAATGAGCTCAAAACATTTTTTCTTCAGGAATAAATATATCATGAACAGGATCATTAATACAAGCAGCGCTATCAGTCCGATCAGCACAAATAATCTCCATGGTCCATACTTCATTCTGATCTCCAACGGGATCTTTGTTACTATTTTTTTATCCTTTAATATAGGTTGAAAAATTTCGGGTACTGATTGCAAAGCAAAGAGTTCGCGGAAACTGTTCACATAATTTTCATCAAGCAGAATATCAACCTGCGAGACATCAAGAACAAGATCACCGCCAATCGTGAAATCCTCTTTGAAAATTGTATTGAATGAAAAACGCGGAGTGATCTCCGGCAGATTGAATATAACAGAAAATCCGGTGACCTCGCCTTCGGGAGAAACATTGCTTACAGTCGAAGGAGAAATTGTCTGCGTCCCGAGTGATTTGACGGAATAATCCGAAGATGTAAAATTCTCCAGTCCGACGTTCAGCTTCGCGCTTCTGATTATATAAGGATACAGATTGGATTTCAGTGTGAGATCGTTAAATGTTTCTCTTACTTTCTCTCCCTCTTCAAAGCCAAAACCTCTGAGTGTCGATCCGTCATAGAACAATTTTCCGGGAGTGATCCTTGACTGGGTGACTCTCGGTTTCAATACGATCGTTCCGATATCAAGCGGCTTCAATGTGATCGCTTTCTGTTTTATACCAACACCTCTAAGTATTCCGTCATAATATTCAATATCCTGTTGTGTCAGATTTTCCTTTGAGTAAACAATTCCATATGCAACATAGCCTTTCGCTGTGTCACTTCCGTCAATTACTTTTTCCGGTATGGGATATAATAGTATCTTCTGTATCCTGTTGTCATTTCTGAGCTTTCTGTAAAAGTCGAGAGTATTCATATAAGAAGAATCTCCGCTGCCTGAATTGTCATTGATGTTGTCTGTGATCAGCCATATGATCCCTGTATTATCTGTTACACGTTCGATCCCTTTATTCAAAGCTTCTATAAGATCCGTTGTTCCTGTCTTATTGTCTTTGCCCGACATCAGAACAAAATTCTTCATCACGTCATCTGCATTCAGTTTATCTGATTCACCTTCAAACAATACCTTCGGAGATACTATCCCGCGCTTGTTATCTGTCTTTGTAAAAAGAAGAATGTCGGCATTATCACCCGGCTTAACGGAGTTTTTTATCAGCGCTTTACAAAACAATTTAAAGTTGCTTGACTGAAGATAATAAGGCGACATGCTTCCTGAATTATCAAACAGAAATACAAACTGATTTTCTTTCTGAGCAAAGCTATGTGATGAAATAAAAAGAAGGATTACAAAAATTTTCTTTATCAAAAAATTATTTTTTAATATTTAGATTTAACGTTATAGTTTAACATAACAAAATGATCTCATGATCATCATATAAATCATTTGATCATAGTCAAAGGTGTATGTTCATCTTGTCATTTGCAAACGCCTCTATATTCCCTTTTCTTGTCAGGACAAAGATCGCATCAGAGGAAAAGACAGCTGAGACTATTTCCACCGATTCATTTTTTTCATTTGAGGCTATTACATAACCTTCGGCTTCCTGAAAACGGTTAAGGTTGCAAAAAACAATTTTGTTTTTCTGGGAAACAACCAGTACATTTTTGCTGATGCATTCGATCCTGTTTTCATGTTCATCATCGAAGCTATACACCTGCAGGCCGGAAGACTTGTAGAACCGCCACCCGTCCGGTGTTCCCGCAAAAATATTATCATCAAACCCGCCTATTGAATTGATGTAATTATTTTTAATGCCCGTATTCTTAAACCTGTAACCGGATGACGGAACATCGAGATAATACAGCTCATTGTACTGAGTTGTAATATAAATCCTATTGTTTAAATAAAATATAAAAGAATTTTCATCAATCCTTAAGTCGATCTCATGAAATGCCCCTTCTTTTTTTTCAAGGTCATAAACCAATACACTGTTATCAACAATAACAAACGCCGTCTTTCCCGCGATGCAAATTCTGTCGCTCACAAAATCTCCGGCTTCAAAATCAAACTTACTGATTTGCTTTGGATCATTAATATCGATCATTTTAATTGCCGCTTTCTTTTTATAGGGATCAAAATCCATGAATACAATATTTTCTCTGTAAAGATTAAGATTACTCCAGATGAAAAAATCATTTCCCGAATCATAAATTTCTTCATGCTTTATTTTTTCTTCACCATTGTCTTCAAGCCTGAATATTTTTTTTAAGGAGTTCGCGAATAAAATATTATTACAGACCAATCCGGTCTTTTCAAATGATTCCTTTTCAAAAAATATCTTATCCTTTACTCTGCCTGAAAATCTGTCTATTAAAAAAATATTACCGCTTTTAGAAGATGCGAAGATGTATTTATTATTTTCAAGCAGCGAGTTAAAAAATTCATCTTTGAGGCTTACACTGAATTTTTTTCTGAATCCCTGCTCAATGCCTTCCGGAAATTTTATAGCCGTATCAAAAGAATTACTGAGAGATGTATTACCTTTGTAAAATGAGCTGATCTTTGATCTCCGGATCTTCTCTTCATTACTCTCCTCGATCTTCTCAACATTCAGAACTTTTTTATCTTCCTCTGTTTTATTTTCAAAATCAATTATGATCCTGTTCTCATCCGGAGCAGGCCGCGGTTTTTCTTCTTCATCGTCAAACTCTATTATGATCCTTTCCGGCATTCTACTCAGTTATAATTTTTATTTCATTATCTTCAAACTTCACCTTACCCGAGCTTGCTCTTTCAAGCCTGTCATTTATTGCAATGCCAAGTCCTTCATCATCAACTTTTGAACACACGATAATGTCATAATTCATTTTATCAAGCTTACTGAGATCAGAATATAAATTCAGCGCGATCTCTTTAACATTATTGTAAACTGAAAAGTCCAATACTCCCATCTTGTTATCTTTTATGTTTTTCAATTCAGTAGGATCATCAAGAATATATAAAGGTGTCATAGGAGCATAATGGCTTTTTAACTGACCGGGTGAAACTAGTTTTCCGGAATTACCGTGAACGGTTTTGCCTATCACATCTTCAATCTCTTTTTTAGTAACCGCGCCATAACGGAGTATCCTTGCTTCGCCGTCAATAAAACTTATTACGGTTGATTCGATCCCGACCTCACATCTCCCTCCGTCGAGGATATAATTGATCTTTCCTTCAAGTTCGCTTAATACATCTTCAGCAGATGTGGGAGAAATTTTACCTGACCTGTTTGCTGATGGAGCAGCTAAAGGCACTCCCGACTTAAGCAAAACTTCCCTGAACATTTCATGAGATGGGATCCTCAAAGCCACGCTGTCATTGCCGGCTGTCGTGATATCAGGAATTACTTTTTTTTTCTTTACAATATAAGCAATTGGTCCCGGAGAAAATTTTTCAGCTAAACTGTAAACATCATCCGGAATGTTTTCACCGTACATTTCAAAAGCATCTGTTCCTGAAACATGCACTATTAGCGGATTGAACCTTGGTCTGTCTTTGGTTTCAAAGATCTTCATTACAGCATTTTCATTAAGAGCATTGGCAGCAAGCCCGTAAACCGTCTCTGTAGGCAAACCGATCACATTCCCGTTCATTATCTCTTTCACCGCGGTATCAATATCTTTAATTATTCTTGTCATCAGATGCTTCGTGCCGCAAGCAATTCCTCCAGCTTTCTTACCCTTCTCCTGAGATCAAAACTTCTGTACGCGATATGAAAGATCACCGCGAACGATAAAATTAGCAGAGCAGCAAAAATAAATATCAGCCTTAAAATAATGCTGAACATTCCGATCAAAGGATCATAAAATGTTTTCTCGAGCATTTCATTTTTATCCTTCTGATACTTGCTTTCGTCCACCTTTTCAGAGGAAAAAAATTTCTTTAGCTTCTCTATCTGCAGCTCGATCTGTTTCGATTTGTAAACGAGCTCATCGATCCTGTCATCAACCGATTGGAAATAACTTTTTTTAAATCCGGTACTCTCAAGGGTTTTTTCTGAAATATTCCAAAAAATTGGTTTAGTCAGCGAACCACCAAGCAAAGCCGCAATAAATATTATGCCGCTGAGCGAATACAGTATTATATAAAGGTTTTTCATTTTTCTAAAATAGCTTTTATCTTAAAAAAATAATATGTGATAAAGATTCTAAGCTTCAACGTGTTTTAATTTAGGATCAATCTTAAGGTTTAATATAATTTGGTTTGAAAAAAAGCTCTGTATTGTGTAGATTACCATAAATGCGGAGCGTAGCGTAGCCCGGTATCGCGCCAGTTTTGGGAACTGGAGGCCGCAGGTTCGAATCCTGCCGTTCCGACTCATAGTTAAATGTTGAAAGTTTAAAGTTAAAAGTCCCTGGAATTTACTCAGGGACTTTTTTTTTAGAAGTGTTTTATCAAAGAGAACAAAAAATCCTGATAATCATGTTAATCCTTTAATCCTGTTCAAAATTGTTTTATAAAATATCCATAAGACCGTTCTTCTTTCTGATCGATGCTGAATCCATTCATAATTTTATTCTCAACTTCCTTTCTAAAGCAACATTTCTTTACCCGTTAATAAAACTCATTTACTATCCTAAGGTCAGATCCGAAATTAACATAGGAAATCTGAAATTCAGAAATCCTCTTGGTCTTGCGGCAGGATTTGATAAGAATGGGATCGCTATCAGGTTTTTTGAAGCTCTCGGATTTTCACACATGGAAGTAGGAACCGTGACTCCTTTGCCTCAGCAGGGAAATGATAGACCGAGGATCTTCAGGCTAAAAAAGGATCATGCGCTGATAAACCGTCTGGGTTTTAATAACAAGGGCGCTGACGAGGTCAAAAAGAATATTCTCGAAGCGCGGAAATTTACAGGCAAAGATTTTATCATAGGAGTCAACATCGGAAAAAATAAGAACACCGCGATCAAAGATGCTTTCAATGATTATAAAATATGCTTTGAAAAACTCTATGATGCCGCCGATTATTTTACTATAAACATATCTTCTCCTAATACCGAAGGTCTACGAAAGCTGCAGGAGGAACAGTATCTTGACACGCTTCTGTTTGAAATTCAAAAACTGAATAAAGAAATTTCTAAATCAAAAAGTTCAACAAATAAATGTATATTTCTTAAGATAGCTCCCGATCTTTCGGATGAAATGATAAAAATGATCTTCAATGTTACACTTAAAAATGATCTTACAGGCATTGTCGCGACAAATACGACCGTAGAAAGAATAAATCTAAATACAAACATAATTGAACAGTGCGGTCTGAGCGGGAAGCCTCTAAAATTACTTTCTGACGCGGTGCTCGAACGGTTAAACGAATTAAACAAAACCGGCGCTTTGATACTGATAGGTGCGGGAGGCATCTTTGACAGAAAAGATTTTAATGATAAAAGAAATGCAGGAGCTTCATTGGTTCAGCTTTATACCGGCTTTATTTATGAAGGCCCGGCTGTAGTTAAAAAAATATTAAAAGATGAACCGCGAAGAGCGCAAAGAACGCAAAGATCATTAGGGTGAGATATTTTATGAACATAAGCGAATCGTCATGGATGAAAATGAATTATCAAACAAAATTATTGGACTAGCAATTGAAGTTCATTCTTCGCTGGGTCCAGGACTTTTAGAAAATATTTATAAAGAATGCCTGTATTACAAAATTGTAAAGTCCGGACTTAAGGTTGAAAAAGAAAAACCATTGGCTGTTATATTCGAAGATGTTAAATTAGACTGTGGTTATCGAATTGATCTATTGATTGAAGATAAATTGCTTTTGGAATTAAAGTGCGTTGAGTCAAGAAATAGTGTTCATTTGGCACAATCCCTTACTTATTTAAGACTTGGAAAATATAAGCTTGGTCTGATTATAAATTTTAACGTTATAAAATTAAGAGATGGAATTAAAAGAGTAGTTAATAATCTTTGATGTTATTTTCTTTGCGTCTCTTAGCGGTCTTTGCGGTTAATGTTTTAAAATAAAAAACTTTGGATTCACTCTTAGATTCTCCCGTCACGCTCACTTTACTTTTTGCCAATGTTTCCATTTCACTTTGGGCAATGTACAGCAATCCGGTATACATGGAAAAATTTTCGGAATGGCCTTATCAGATCATTCATGAAAAAAGATATTACCAGGCAATTACATCGGCGTTCCTTCACGCTAACTTCATGCATTTATTTTTTAACATGTTCGCTCTCTATACCTTCGGAAGTTTTCTTGAAGGATTTTTTATTTCTAATTTCGGAAGCTTCGAGGGAAGCCTATATTTTTTTCTGATATACTTTATAAGTCTTTTATCCGGTTCAATCCTCACTGTGATCTTTCATTACAATGACCCGCAATATGTTGCTGTCGGAGCGTCCGGAGCAGTCTCTGGAATTGTGTTCTCCTACATAATTTTTTTTCCGGAAAGCATGCTGTATGTTTTCTTTATTCCAATGCCCGCATATCTGTTCGCATTTCTCTGGATCGCCTTTTCTATCTATGGAATGAAAAGCAAGCTCGGGAACATTGGTCATGAAGCGCATCTCGGCGGTGCTATAGGAGGATTCATATCGACACTCATTCTTATCGACGGTGCCTGGAGGATTTTACTTTCTCATTTCGGATTATAGAATCAAAATGCACGCTAATGGAAAATGAAATTGAATTCAATTGTCCTTACTGCGGTGAGACAAACTATACTGATGTTTTTCTGTCTGAAGGCAAATCACAAACATTTATTCATGACTGCGAAGTATGCTGCAGACCTATTGAAATAAAAGTTACAGCCGATGCGGAAGGCAATATGAATTTTGAAATTAAGAATGATCAGGGGTTCTGAAAAGTTGAAAGTTGATAGTTGAAGGTTGAAAGTAAAATTTAAGAATCAGTTTACTTTTAACTTTCTCGCCTCGCTTCGGCGAAGCGGGTAACTTTCAACTTCTCTCTAAGTACGTCAGATAATTATTGCTGAGTTTCTCAAGCACTGAATTAGTTCGTAATCTTCCGCTAAGGTTTTCGAAATCAACATTGTCGAGTAACTGATCCTGATTGAAACATGAAAAAACAAAACTCTCTTCTCCCGTTACAGGATCAACATGTCTCTGCAGACACTGGGCGCAGATCTCTTTCATCATGCACTGCATTGGAGAATTTATGCTTCCGATCGCAACATGATCTCCGAGCTTGTCTTTAAATATCGTATGTCTTGCAAGCTTGATGGCATTCATCATCCTGTCGCTGCCAATTGCGATGATCCTGTTGATATCCTTAAAGTCTATAATTTCATTGCCGATTTTCTTTTCTGAATACGCGTTCATTGCTTCGACAATATTCCCTTTGAACGAAAGATCCTGACTTCGATTTGGAGTTATCATTTCACCGTTATCATTGCTCCAGATCACCTGGTCTGTTCCGGATTCAACTTCATCCATTTTATAAACGTCGGCCGGATCTTTGTAGCCGGCAAAGTAAATTACTTTATTATTATTCTTCTTCAACGCTTCGGCGATAGAGAATAATACAGCGTTTCCAAGTCCGCCTCCCGCAAGTAGAACTGTTTCTTTCCGGGGTATTTCAGTCGGTGTTCCTGTTGGTCCCATCACTATCACTCTCTCACCTTCCTTCAGTCTTGAACACAATCTTGAAGACGCTCCCATCTCGAGAATTATAAGCGACAGCAATCCCTTCTCTTCATCGATCCACGCGCCTGTCATCGCGAGACCTTCCATTGTAAGCGCGGTTCCGTTGATGTTGTCCGCAAATGTTTCATAGTTCTGCAACCTGTAAAATTGTCCGGGATGAAATTTTCTCGCGGCAAGAGGTGCTTTTACTATCACCTCAACAATTGTAGGGGTGAGACGAACTACCTTCCCTACTGTCGCGATCAGATCCTTATCCAAAACAGAAACAAGTTTTTCGAATTTCTCTTCACGGTTTTTTACTGAACTCTCATCGTTCCTTAACACGGACAATTCTTTTTCAAAAATGTCCACCACTTTTTCATAGCCATCCTTTGCGGACGCCATTGCCTTTACAACATTGCCGGCATACCTGGGATGATTATCTCCATAGAATGAAATATACTTTTCAAATTTATTGTATGAAGTAAAAAACCCTGCTTCATTATTGCTGACAACAGTCAATTGTTTTTTACCGGCTTCATCGGAAGTGATCTTATGAGGTTTAAAAAAATAATTTCTATCGTCAAGCTCAAACGTTCCGGGAAACTCATTTTCATAAATAATATTCGGAGACGTTCCGGCAGCAATCATTACAGATCTTGCTTTCATTAATTTGAACTCACCCGAAGATCGGAACCTGAGTGAATTAGTTTCCTTATCGGAAGAAATTTTTTGTATATCAAATTTTATTTCTTCTACAGCTCCGTACTTGTCAGATATCGCTTCAACAGGTACAAGATTTTCCGCGAAGCGTATTCCTTCGTCTAGAGCTTCAATCACTTCTTCATGATTGAGCCTGTAAGCCGGAGATTCAACAAGCCTCTTTCTGTATGCAATGGTAACTCCTCCCCAATTTTTTAAAAGCTGGATAAGATCTGGTTTCCTGTTTTGTTTTTGCGCTTGTTCGATTTCATTTCGGACTTCTCTTCCATGCTCAATAAATCTTTTCATTATTAATGTTTCCTCTTCATTGAACATTTTCCAAAATTGATCCTCACCTGAATCTGATACAGCCCTTTCATATTTGCGGAGAGCTTTTAAAACCTGCACAGGATAATAAGCAAGCAGTTCAGTGGCGGTATCAATTGCTGTCAGTCCGCCGCCTATGACGATAGCCGGAAGCTGGACCTGTAAGTTGGCAAGATTATTTTCTTTTGCAGCACCTGTTAATTGCAGAGCCATTAGAAAATCAGATGCCTTTCTTATACCTCTGATCAGATTATTTTTCATGTTAATGATCGTCGGCTTGCCCGCGCCGGTAGCGATCGCAATATGATCGAATCCCATATTCCATGCATCTTCAATTGTCAGAGTTCCTCCGAATCTTACACCGTCATATAGTCTGAAAAATTTTCTGCGTGAAATGTTTATGTAGATCGCGGTTAGGAAATTTTTGTCCCATCTTACCGTGATGCCGTATTCCGAAACTCCGCCAAATCCCTGCAGCACTCTTTTGTCGAGCTCCTCCTCAACTTCCTCAAAAAAATATTTTACCGGTTTTGGAAACTGCACAAATCCTTTTTCATTTTTTTTCCCGCAGTACTGCTCATGAACCTTTTCGATTTTCAATGCATCAATTCCTGTAACTCCGAATCCCTCATTAAGTAAATAGTGAGCTAAGGTATAACCCGCCGGTCCCATTCCGACGACCAGTACATTTTTCCCGTTGTATGGCAAAGCATACGGTCTCTTAATGTTCAGTGGATTCCATCTTGTAAGCAAGGAATAAATTTCATAGCCATACGGCAATTTGAAAATATCGGTCAATACACTTGTTTCGATCTGAGGAATGTTAACCGGCTCCTGTGTCTGGAAGATGCAGCCTTTCATACAGTCATTGCAGATCCTGTGGCCGGTTCCGGGAAGATTAGGATTGTCAATTGTTACAAGAGCAAGTGATGCTATTGGAAAACCGAACTTACGAACATAATGCATCTCGGAAATTTTTTCATTAAGCGGACAGCCGTTAAGCTCGATGCCCAGCGGATTGATCTTTACATTTCCGAATCTGTCAGTAAAGCCTTTTGAACAGGAATCTTTATCACGATCATGACAATACATGCAGTAATCTACTTCATTAAGAACGTGTCTCTTATCCATTCTCGGATCGGTAAGCTTAAACCCAAGACGCGGGCGTAGCTTATCTTTGGGAGCTTCCATAATTTCCGTAAAATTATTATCGGGAAGCTCATATTTCACAAGGTGTGAGTAGTCTAACTTATGCGGCTCAAAATAAGAAACCCACTTTTTTGTTTTTGGATCGGAATATCTTTTTACAAAGATCCACTTTTGCAGTTCGTCAAGAATATATTTGAAATGATTAAAGGCCCCCAGTTCATCATCCGCGATCCCGGTTTTGATCACTCCCGAGGATTTTACTTTGCTTAAGATCTTTTCTGCTTTTTCCTTTACATCATCCGGGATAGTAAAATTTTCAGGAGCAAATTTATCACCTTCATAAAACCACCTGTAATTTTTTTCAAGCTCCATTATCTCAAGGATCATCTTTGCAGTATATTTTTCTTCATCCTTTTCAAAATTAAAATCAGTGAAAACCGACTCCTTCAGCTTTGAAGCAAAATTATCAAGCTCATCCCAGTTCAGACCGGCGAGATCATCCTTTTTAAATTTCTTAAATACCTTTCTCTGTACAAACTCTTTTTTAAAATTAAAAATATCTTTATCGTACTCAACTTCCTCAATGAATTCCTTCTGTTCTTTTTCAAGCTGAAATAATTTTACAATAAAATCCGAGAGGACATATGAAGCTTCGATCAGAATGCTTGATACCTGCAGGTCAGTCAGCCCGGATCCCTTTGAATCCTTGTATGCAATGAACTCGTCATACTTCTCTTTATCCCGGGATTGAAAATATTTATAAAAGTCCTCTGTAAGAGCCTGCAGTTTTAAAGGGTCATACAGATCTTCATAAGAATACCCAATCTCCGGATTTAAAAATTTTTCATTATTCCCAATCATTCTTTTTATCTCACAAAAAATTTTAATTGAATTGCAAATTTACCTTATTTATAGATTTTAATAAATGTAATTGTAAATAATCAGGCTGTTATATTCTTACAGCGACCATTTATATTTTAGATGCAGGCTTCCAACCTATTATTCTCTGTACAAATAAAAAATGGCACGCGCCCGCCACTCTCGTGCAGGGATGAGGCGGAATTATTCTGATAATCGCAGATCAATTACCTTTAACCGATTATCCTGATTTTGTTAAAAAAATTAAATCTTAATTAATATTTTGTCTTTGTTCCACTTTATTTGAAAATCAAATATCGATTTAAAATTAAACAATCCGCGACAATCCGTTTTTTCAGTGTCATCAGCTCGCCTCGCTTGGCGAAGCGGGCGTGCAATAAAAGTTTTGTCCAGTACAGAACCTTTTATTAAAAGTAGTTCGTAAGACTTGAATTTAATTTTGAATAAGTATAAATTTGTAAACTTAAAATTGAAAAACCGAACATTCATATCATTTTGTATTAATTTACTTATAGGGATACTTTTCAGCTTCCCTGTATTCTCATATCAGAATAATGTAAACACCTCATTATCCGATTGTGAGATTTTAAGTACAGGCCATTCATATGAAAATAGCGTGATCAATGACGGTTCCGAAAATTTAATTCCTCAAAGCAAAATAGTTAAACATTCCCATACACGCATAATCAAAAGAAATTATTTCGCGGGGGATAAGGATAATACTAAAGAAAATTTCTGTTCACCCTGCTTCATAGAGCTTGTATTCGAAAACAATACTTCGGTTGCACAAAAACATTACCCCTTTTTTGTAAATCTTTCTTATTTAAAAGAACTCCGCACGACAAGAATGCTCTGTTAGTTTAAGTCAATCCCGTGACCAGTTTTCTGTTTTTTTAGAAAATCTGTTAAACAATTGACACAGTTTTATTAACTAATTTAGCATTATGAAAAAAACCACACTTATTATATTAATGATCTTCTGTTCGGCTTACGTCCATTCACAGACCGTGTCCGCAATAGGTAAATCAAGTTTACAAAAGGATATTAAATTTGTTATTACACCGGCAACTGCTGAACTACTTTCAAACACAGGAAATGTTTTAGTACAAAAAAGACAGTTGGGAGGAGGAAGTCCGATAATCAGGGGCTTTGAGGTAAACAAAGTTTTAATTATGATCGACGGTGTAAGATTGAATAATATTATTTTCAGAGGCGGACATTTGCAAAATATTTTAAGAGTTGATGAAAACATCCTGTCAAGAAGTGAAATTCCGTATGGAGCCGGAACCACAATTGATGGAAGTGACGCACTAAGATTATAATGAAGGACTTGAATAATTTTGTTTTGGTTACTTTAGGGGATTTAAAAAATCCCCGTGAGTTTTTTGCAGACAATGATTTATGGAATCCCTTTCACATAAATTGTTGCTGTCTTAAACAGAGGATCTGAGAATGATCCTCTGTAAATTTAAATATTTTAGCGGTAGGATGATTTGTGGAATCCCTTTCACATAAATTGTCGCCGTCTTAAACAGGGGATCTGAAAATGACCCCCTGTGAGTTTTCTTTGCGGTTAATAAATTTATGGAATCCCTTTCACATAAATTGTTGCCGTCTTAAGCAGGGGGTCCTTTTTACGATCCCCTGATTTTTTTTGCTTAAGTTAAATAAAAAAATTTTTTATTGTAAGATTAAAAATACTTTGAACAAAAGACCCTACCTAACCCTACTTGCATTTAAAGCAACAGCATTTACTTTATGAATAACTCCCGCCAAGAAACAAACCTTCGATAACCCGCCATATAAATAACAAAACTGCATTTTACTTTTTATTCTTTAAGATTATTTTAAAATATCGTTTACCTGGACTTTTTTTAAATCAAAACCAGAACTTAATATGAAGACAGAATTAGGAAGAGTGGTTTTACTCGTGGAAAATTATGACGAAGCTTTTAAGTTTTATGAAAAAATTCTCGGATGCAAAAAATTTTTTGATCTTAAAGATGAAACCGGTCAAAGATTTTTACATATTTGTTTTGACTCTGAAAGTCCCGCTGGAATTTGGTTTTTAAAAGCAGACACTGAAGAGCAAAAAAGCAGGATAGGAAATCAGACATCAGGCATACCGGTGTTTGTACTTTATACGGATTCATTTGAAGAATTGCTTGAAAGATTCATACAGAATAATATAAAAATCGTAAAAGGTCCGGAGGTTACTGCTGAGGCGATGTCTTTAAATTTTCTTGACCTTTATGGAAATGAGATCGTTCTGGTGCAATTGATCAAACAATAAAAATTAAAATTAAACCTGTATAATGGAATGGATCTATTTACTTTTCGCCGGACTGCTTGAGATTGGCTGGCCGCTGGGATTAAAGCTTTCACAAACAACAGAAAATAAGTTTAACTGGATAGTTTTCTCCGCAGTCTGTATGATCGCCAGCGGGGTCATGTTATACATTGCACAGCGATCAATTCCCATGGGCACTGCATACGCGATATGGACCGGCATCGGCGCCGCGGGAGCTTTCGTTTTCGGGATCATTTTGTTTAAAGAACCCGCTTCAGTTTTCAGAATTGTTTCTGTTGCTTTAATAATCTTAGGCATAATCGGATTAAAACTTTCGAACACTTAAAATACTTATGATCATAGGAGTTGCCGGACCTTATTCTGCTGATACCGAAGAGAAAAGAAAAAGGAATTTAGACGCGATGAACATTGCCGCCGCAAGACTGCTTGAGCTCGGACATATTCCGTTGATCGGTATGAATGCCGCATTACCTGTAACGCAGCGGGCGGATGTAAAAGATGTTTATAAAGCAACGATGGAAATTTCCCTTGCCGTTATAGATAACTGTGAAGGGATCCTTATGATCGGTGAAAGTCCGGGCGCAAACAAAGAACGGGATCTCATACTCTCAAAGGATCTGCCTGTGTATTATAATATTGAAGAAGTCCCCGCACCTAATAATTTATGACAGAAAAAAATTTTAGCAAGGAAAAATTCACTCACGGCATTTATCTGAATGCTCCCGCCGAAAGAGTATTCGAAATCATTGCCACTCCTTCAGGAATTACAAAATGGTTCATCGGAAAGGCAAAATATTACTATAAGGATATGAATATCCGTTTAGGCAATGAAGTAATTCAAAAGGGAGACTCATATCTTTGGACATGGCTTAATAAGGATCTTGAGCTTAAAGGTATTATAACTGCCGTAGATGAAAACAAAATATTTCAGTTTACTTTCAGTCCTCTTTACATTGTAACCATAAAAATAAATTCCGAAGGGAACAAAACCATGCTTACACTGAAACAAGAATACCAGGAGTCGGCGGTCATGGATGAATTTAATTTTATCAACTGCTGTACATGCTGGGTATTTTTTCTGACCAACCTGAAATCCGTGATAGAGCATGGCATAGATCTCAGAGAAGCCGAAGCTGACGACGAAATGCTGGTGAATCGATAAGAAATTTGGGAATTTGAATTTCGAATTTGGAATTTATTGAAGTCAGGATTTCAAACCCAAATTCGAAATCCCAAATTCCCATTCCGCCAATCTCAAATTCGACATCCCAATTCCCAATTCTGCAAAATCTCAAATTCGAAATTCCCAATCCCAAATTCGAAATCCTCAATTTCAAATGGTTTAACATTGTAATTAAAAGCCTATGTGAGTAATTTACATAAAATCATTATTCAAAATAATAAATGAGCGATAAAGCCCACCTTTCCAAATCTTACAAAAATATTCTTGCCTTTTGAAAATTTATTAAACAACAACTTTACACTACTCTAAAATGATTTTTTCTCGACTTTCAAGACGCATCCTAAAGATTCTAAAATCAAAATGTAATGATTCAGTTTCACTTCCTGAATCACTGCCGACTGAGAGGCAAAAGGCCCCGATTCTAGTATTATTTTATCTCCTTTTTGCCAGCCATCTACTTTTATTTCGAAAAAATCTGGATTATCTAACC
>JBDTLQ010000017.1:0-15801 GCA_039934715.1 Ignavibacteria bacterium
GTGTTCATAAGTCAGTCAGATTTTGATTGATCATTTTTTTTGCGGCAAAGTATTCATCTTTTGTATTGGCGTTTCGTAAAGTGAAAGATGAAGAAGGATAGATGAGATTTACATTTTCATTTTCCAGAATTTTACTCAATGAATAATTTTGCTTCAGATAATTTTGCATTGCTATAGAATGGAACGCAGACTCGTAAACAGTTAACAGCGGTTCGTATATATTTTTTCCGGGATTAATGAAGCAGGTGGCAAGTCCTTTTCTGTTTTGAATTAACCGTTTAATCTCTCCCTCGCTTACAAAGGGATAATCACATCCTACCACAAGTAATGACTCGCTTGGAAATTTCTGCCATGCGCTCAGCAGGGCGGACATCGGACCTATGTCACTATATTCCTCAGCATCAGTGATATGCGCACGAGTACCATCTGTATTTCTTGATTGAGATTCGTTTAAAGATAAGTAAACCTGTGTGCAAAATTTTTCAAGAAGCTGAAACAGGTACTGAGAGTGAGGTGAGCCATAGTAATCAAGCAAGCTTTTATCCGATCCCATTCTACGGCTTTGCCCGCCGCAGATAATTAATCCGGTTAAGTTGTCCATGAAAAATAATAACTTTAAACCACAGTACGTTTTGATTTGAACTTAATTCATTGATAAAAAGATTACAACATACAAAACCATTCCGGATCGATCTGAAATTATCTTAGTTAATTTAGATTTTAAAAGTTTTTTTAACCGGGATGTTTTATAATGCAGCTTCTTCAGAATAACTTATCAAATAGCGTTTGTATATACAGGCTGAAAGCTGTGTCTTCAGTGTATAGTGAAAGTTATTTATAAAGCGGGAAGATACTTCTGCTGAAATTAACTTTCTAATTGACTTCAATTAAAAAGAGCAGATTAAAAATGTGATCTGCTCTTTTTGTAATAAATCCGACCTGACAGAGAAAGTAATTCTAAGGTGTAATCTCCTGCACAAATCTCTTCGTGTTATTATATGCTATGAGAATGTCAGCCAGGTCAACAAAGTCATTTCCTTCAAGATCTGAGGAGGAATAACCCGTTGTAAACAATTGAGCATCATTCTTGATCTGAAGAATATCAGTAAGATCAATGTGACCGTCCTGATTAACATCCCCGCTGTATAAAGCGAATCGTATCGGCTGATTATCCACCATCATTGTATTGTTTCCGTATGATTGTGATGATGAAGTTGTAAAATTATAATTAAGTGAATTTGATGCAAAACTTTTTCCTGAGCTGCTCCATACTTCAAGAGAATTCCTATGAGATAAAACTATATAATAAGGAGTGGAATTAATTGCATTATAAAATGTAAATGAACCGTTTCCGTTTGAATCTAATAATGATCTTACCGAATCAACAATTAAATAGGGTGGGGTAGCATTCCGCAGATAAACTGTCACCGTATCCTTTGCCATCTTATTATCTGACATATTATAGAAGCCTTCAAGAACAGCAGAGAGATTAAGTGTCTTTGGCGCCCTGTATAAGTTGTAAATCACACCCGAGTAGCTTACAATGTAAATTTCATTTTGCTGATCTACCCCGAAAGCCGAAATGTTGAAAGTGGTATCAAGTATTAAGTTATTTTCTAAAGACGGGTAAGACAGAGACCAGATAATTCCTTTTACAAAATCCCCATAAATATATTTACCATAAAGCTCCGGATATTTTGAGCCTCTGTAGACATAGCCGCCCGTTATGGATTTTCCTACGGCGTGTGGGTATTCAAAGATTGGTCTGGAATATCCGCGGCCGGCGGTATCACAAAGAGTTGTATCAGGCCAGTTGTAGCAATGGAATCCTTCCATTTTATTCCAGCCGTAATTTTTACCTTTCTCAACATGATCGATCTCCTCAAACAAATGTTCCCCTACATCAGCACCCCACAAGACATTTGTTGTCAGATCAAAGCTGAACTTCCACATGTTCCTGAATCCGTAAGCGTATATCTCCTTCTTATATCCCTGTGAATTACTAAAGAAAGGATTGGATACGGGTATTGAGTAATTCATTCCGCCTGAAGTGCTGTTCACATCTATCCTTAAGATCTTACCCCTCAATGATGTCAGATCCTGTGCGAGGTGTCCGCCGCTGGCACCTGTACCTGCATCACCCAATGAGATGTACAAATATCCGTCAGGACCAAAACAGATCTTTCCTCCGTAGTGACCCGGATACTCAACAGGCAGATCCATAAGAATTACTTCTGAACTTGAATATGCAGTATCGGGATTAACTGAGCTTGCGGTGAACCTGGAGATCCTTGTTACAAAACCGGTCTGAGATTCGTTTTCATAAATGTAATGAACATAGAAATATTTGTTAGACTGGAAGTTAGGATGAAACGCGATCCCAAGTATTCCGGTCTGCGCGAATGTCGCTATTTTATCTGTCAGGTCTAAAAATACTTTTTTAGTATTGACAGAGGGATTGTTCTTGAATAGATAAATTAATCCCCACTCCTGTACAAGGAACAGTCTGTTAGTTACGTCATTGGAGTGTACAAGTTCTAATGGAGCCTGAAATGCCGGGAGATTAGGGAATGCGGGAACAAGGGAGTATTGAGAATGTGCATTTATCACCAGTAAAAGTAAAAAAAATACCGCTAAAAATTTTTTCATAAATTAATTTGTTTACTTTTAAAATTTTTTCAAAAAAATATTTATCTCTGATTGTAAAAAATACAGGGACAAACTTCGAATCGGAAGCTGTTTTAACTTTGGGATTTTTTTAGTTTTCGTGGTGATAAATGGAAATGATTGTCTTGTTTTGAATAGAAGGGTAAAGATAATAAAGTTGTATTCTGCTCCCCCAGAATTAACAATATTATGAAGTAAAATTTTTATGATATGAGGGAGGCTAAAAATAAAACTCCTCCTGCTGCATAGAGATTAATCTGCACTCTTGTGCAAATTGAAAGGAACAAATGGACATAAAAATATCTTGGATTGTTTTAAAAATATATAAAAATAAAAAAATCTCTAAACCTTATGGGATCAGATTTTTAGTATTTTTAACCTTCAAGTAGGGGTGATATTCAAAAATATATTTAATTATTATAAATTGAAACCTACAAAACAAATTTTCTTTCAGATGAAGGTAGATGAAGGGTAACCTTTACACTTTAGTTACGAATAGTTAGAATAATGGCATGAGGGGAGCAGAAATTAATTCTGTATTATTATTGATTCATTTAATAATTTTATAAAATAAATTTCACTTTTTTATTCTCTGATTAGCCTTCCTCAGATTCTTAATAAGCTTTTTGTCAATGCCCGATGGATCGGTTATAACGGTCATATGGGATATTCTCGGCATGGCTCCTAATGTCACAGCTTTCTGTACTTTTCCATCAAACTTCATATCACCAAGATCCATCCCGACGCGTATCTCTTTAGCTTTAATTGCTGCAACCGCGAATTCTCTTCCCTCCCGGAACGAGATGTAAGTTTTTGTCGGAACGATCTCAACTTTATCAAGTTCAGATTTTAACTTCTTCTCCAATTCCTGATACAAAGGCAGCATTGATTCTTTACCTTTGAAAAGTAAGTCAGTGAGATTTTCAGTATCACCGTAAACAGGCTTACCTCCGTTAAGAAATATTCCCGCCAGAAAAGTTGCCTCCATATGATTTAGACCTTTTTCTTTTTTCAGCCAGTCAATTGACTCTTTCATTCTTTTCAGAGGTCCGGCATTCAGGATCTTCATCCATCCTTTCAGATCATTGCCTGTTTTTTCTTTTATGGCAGAAAGAAATTCTGCTTCATAGTCTTTTGATGTTTTCATTTTTTGTGTATTAATTCTTAGAATTTATTTTGGAGAATGAAGAGCTACCCTGTTCCCTTCCGAATCCAGGAACAATGCTATGTAACCGATCTCTGGTGTAACCTGTGTTTTTGGATGCACGATCTCTCCCCCGGAAATTTCAACTCTGTCGAGAATTGTCTGAAGATCTTCCCCGCCATTGAGATACAAAACGGGTCCATCAGCGGAAGGTTTGATCTTTTCATTGACTGTTATATGCCCGCCGATCCCTCCCTGTTCAATCGGGAAAAAAGCGATATCATCCGTTCCCATTTTCATTTCGGATAATTTAAAATCAAATATTGAATTGTAAAACTTTACTGCTCTCTTAAAGTCCGTAGCCGGAATGGCGAACCAGTTAATTGCGTGTTTCATTTTTGTTTTATTGTTTAATTTGTTATTTGGTTATTTGGTTGATTGGTTGATTGGTTGATTGGTTAATTTTGTTAAATAGTTAAATAGTTAAATAGTTAATTTGTTGAAGGTCAACCCATCAACCAATTAACCCATTAACCAATTAACCCATTAACCAATTAACCAATTAACTAAGACAAAATTAGCAGTTCACCAATTAACACATTTATCGAAAGTTGCTAAATTCGGGAAAGGCAAATGAAAACATTACTGCACAATGCGAAAGTCTGGTTATCCGGAAATTTATTTTGCGACGCGATCGGGTTTGATTCTGAAACCGGTAAAATAATTTTCACCGGAACTGAGACTGAGGCTAAAAAAATTAAAAGCGGATATGATGAAATTGCAGATCTGAAAAAGAAGCTGATAATTCCGGCTTTCGCAGACGGGCATTGCCATTTGATCAAAGGCTCATATGTAAATTCTCAGCTTGATCTTAGAAATGCCCGGACAAAAAGTGATTTTGAAAATTCTATTAACAAGTATAAGAATACGATCAGCGGAGGCTGGATATCGGGCGGAAATTTTTCGGAATCTAATTTTAAGGAAAAGTTTTATCCGGATAGAAAATTTCTTGACAGCATATGTCCCGATATCCCCGTCATAATTTCCAGGTTCGATATGCATTCTGCATTTGCAAATACAAAAGCTCTCGAACTTTCGGAGATACTCAACAGTGATGAATTTACAACTGAAGAAATTATTAAAGATAGTAACGATATTGCAACCGGTGAACTTAAGGAGCGGGCACGTGAGTTTATTCTGAGCAGAATCCCGCCTGCATCACTGGATCAGCGAACTGCAATTGCAAATGATGAGATCAAAAAAATGAATTCGCAGGGTATCACTTCAATTTCGGATATTACATTATATGAAGATCTCGAGATATATAAGGAATTAATTGCTCAAAACAAATTGAGCTTAAGAGTTGATGCCCGGCTGCCTTTCACTGAATTTTATGATCTGAAAAAATACCAAAAAGAATTTGCAGATCTTACCGATCTCATCAAATTCAATTCTTTAAAAGCATTCTATGACGGATCGCTGTCAAGTAAAACAGCTTTGATGCACACCGATTATAAAAATGCAAAACACAACGGCATCAAAACGGAATTTGTTAACAGCGGTGGGTTTGAAAAACTTGCACATGAAATTGATGAAGCCGGATTTCAGATGTCGGTACATGCGATCGGAGACAAGGCAGTCACTGATCTTCTTGATTTAAATGTTGAGCTGATAAAAAAGAATGGTCAGCGGGACAGAAGATTCAGGATAGAGCATGCTCAGCATATCAGAGAAAATGATTTCATCAGATTCAAAGATCTGAATGTGATCGCTTCGGTTCAGCCGTCGCACTTGTTCAGTGACGCGAAGACTGCTTCGGAAATTCTTGAAGATCCTTCAATTGAACATAACTATAAAAAGTTGTTTGACATCGGTGCAAAGGTTTGCTTTGGCACTGACTTTCCCGTTGTCAGTGAAAGCCCTTTCGAAACAATTTACTTTGCAATGACAAGACAAGCTAACGGATTTGAAAATGGTTTTATGACGGAGAATAATATCTCATTAACGGATTGTCTGGAAGCTTACACTATTAATAACGCCTACGCGACGTTTGATGAAAAACAAAGAGGAAGTTTTAAAGCTGGCAAGATCGCCGATATAGCTGTTTTAGAACAAGACCTGTTTGAATTGAGCGGTGAGGAGATCAAAGATGTCAAGGTTCTCGAGACATACTTTGGTGGAAAAAAGATCTTTGACGGACGTTAGTCTACTTTAGTTCTGCAGGCTTTTTAACTCCGCAGCTTTTTTAAATGCATTCATCATATCGACCACACCGCCGGACTTTGACATATTTGAAAACAACTCTTTCGGTTTATCTTTTACTTTTACCATAAGACCGGGATATTTTCTTGCAGAAGAAAGTATGACATCTTTTAATTGTGCCGCAGTAAGATCAGGATAGTAAGCCTTTAGTACAGCCGCGACACCTGCGACTTCAGGCGCTGCCATGCTTGTTCCGTCAATCTTCTTGTATTCGCCGTTTGGAATGGTTGAATTTACTTTTACTCCGGGAGCGAAAATGTCTATCACTTCTTTTGAATAATTACTGAATGGCGCGGCGAGATCATATTTAACATTAAAATTTTCCGGATCTTTTTCCCTACTCCATTTTTGCATCCATGAACTCGCGCCGACAACTATCATGTTTGAAAAATATTTTTTCCCTCCGGTTTCAGATATATACTTTCGCGGATAATTTACGATATCGGATACATCATCACCTTCATTTCCTCCGGACACAATAAACAGCACTCCTTTGTCTTCAGCATACTTAATTGCTTCAACTACAAATTCCGGATCGGGTGAAAAATATTTTCCCGCGGACATATTTATAATGTTCGCGCCGTTATCAACCGCGTAGCGGATAGCGTTCCCGATGTCTTTGTCTCTTTCATCACCTTCATTCGGAACAGCCCTTAAGCACATGATCTTTACAAAAGGCGCCTGCCCTGTTTTCCGGGAGGCGATGATGCCGGCAACGTGTGTACCGTGATCGTCCTCTTTTTCCATCACTTCATTATTGCCGTAATTTGTTTCAAGCAGAAGATCAGGGTTATCGCCGACAAGAATGTATGTATCGGTTGTATCAAATAAATATTTCGCTTTTATGTCATAGCTTTTTTTCAGATCTTCAAGATCCTTTTTATCAGCACCATACAAAAGATAAACTCCAAGAATGATTGACGCCGCATCGCTGACCTTTCCTTCGGGAAGAGTGTTTGATATCTCCTGCAGCTTTCTCGGATCGGTTGTAATGTTTTTTGCTTTAAGGATTTTTTCAGCATCATAAACATCGTCAAGTGTCTGTGACACTCCTATCTTGATCGCGTTTTGCTCGTCTTTTTTATCGTCGTACTCTCTTTTGACTTTTCTGAAATACGGATCTGATTCAGGCGTATTTAATTTTTTTAAACGCTTGTATTCTCGTGCAACTTCAAGTGTCAGATAATGTCCGTTACCCAGAAAATTCCATCCGTTAAAATCATCCGTGTATCCGTTGTTGTCATCATCAACTCCCTCAGTTCCGTTCATTTCTTTTTCATTGACCCAGATATTGTCTTTTAGATCAGGGTGGTCAATATCAAATCCGTCATCGATGACAGCAACTATTACTTCGCTTCTTTGCGGAGCAGGGCTTAGAGTTTTCAGATATTCATAAAAAGTATTTGTGCGTGTCCCTTCGTAGCCGTCCTTATCCGGATCCATTGTAGCCCAGTTGGGGAGATCTCCTTCGGAAAATTTAAATTTAAATATTTTAGTTAATGCGGGTTTGAAATTTTCCTTAGATTTGTCAAAAGGAGTAAAGCTCAGGATGTTAAAGCAAAAAACGGAAGTCAGCAGAATATACAGGATGCTCTTAATTCTATTGTGTAATTTCATATAACTAAAATCTTTAAATTTATATATTGGATACCAAATTAGATATTACAGTGAACAGAATGAAGTCTCAAAAAATTACAACCAATCCCGGGAAAAATTAATGACAGAACATTCCGAAGCTTACAAGAAATACAAAGACATTGTCGACAGCATTTTATCAAAGACGATCACCCAAAAACAACCTGAGACATTGTATAAACCGCTAAGATATATTCTCAACAGCGGCGGCAAAAGGATCCGTCCCATGCTTGTCATATCAGCGTGTGAAGGAGCGGGAGGAAAAATGGAAGATGCTGTGAATGCCGCTGTCGCTATCGAGTTGCTTCATAACTTCACGCTTGTTCACGATGATATAATGGATAATGCTGACACAAGAAGAGGAATGAAAACCATTCATAGGAAATGGAATGACAACGTAGCTATACTTTGCGGTGATCTTCTTATTGGTTTTGCATATTCGTATTTGATGAAAACAAAATCCGGTAAGCTTGATAAGATAGTAAAAATTTTTACAGACGGTGTGATAGAAGTGTGTGAAGGTCAGGGTTATGATAAGGAATTTGAAAACCGTAACGACGTTACTCTCGATGAGTATATGATGATGATACACAAGAAAACTGCTAAGCTGCTTGAGACCTCAGCTGTTATCGGAGCTCTGTGCGGAGGAGCAAATGATGAAAAAGTAAATAACATCAGACAATATGCATCGAATATCGGAATTGCATTTCAGATACAGGATGATCTTCTTGATATTATTGCAGATGAAAAAGAACTTGGCAAAAAGATCGGCGGCGATCTAGTTGAAGGGAAAAAAACCTATCTTCTTTTAAAGGCGATGCAGGTTGTGAAGAATAAAAAGGACAGGAAAAAAATTGAAAAGATTGCATCAGGAAAAGGATTAAAGGCAGACAATACAGAAAAGATAATGGAGATAAAAAATATTTATGAAAGGTACGGGGTGCTCGAGTCGGCTCAAAATGAAATTGAGCTGTACACAAATCTCGCGGATGAATATCTCTACGCGTTCACCGATCCGGAACATCAAAAGCAAATGAGATGGTTCTCTGAAATGCTGATGGGCCGATCTTTCTGATTTAGGTTTTGAACACGGATTAAACGGATTGGACAGATTTTCACGGATTTAAGTGTTTTGATATGAGACGAATTAATTATTTAATTATGAAAGCATCGGAAATTAGAAAACGGCGAGGATCGTCATTAAAAATTGGAAAAAATTTAATTTTTTTTGAAACAGCATTTATTGTTGCAAACATAATAAACATAAAATATTGCTTCTTTTTTTATTAATTCGATTATAATATTTTTTCTTGTTTTTATTGGCGGTCGTTCTGATAGACTTGATTCGTCCTTTATTGAACGCGGATGACACGGATGCAACGGAATGTCGCGTATAATACAGAAGTGTCTTTGAAAATAATAATTCTTATGAACTAAGGTTTCCTCATCAGGATGAAAGTGATTATTTAATTGAAAATGCAATAACTCAATGGCGCACTGTGCAAAAATGAAAACCAAAAAATTGATAGTAATAAATGAACTTAATTATAGTCTATTTTAAAATTAAATTGGCCATTGATATGTAAGATTGAAATCCTGACCATCAGTTAAATCAGTTAAATCAGTTTAATCCGTGTTCAAAACTTAAAATGATAGAAAAAGAAATAACGATAGTAAATAAAGCCGGGATGCATACAAGGCCTGCTTCCGCTATCGTAAGGATAGCGGCAAGGTTCAAGGCTGATTTTTTTATTTCGAAAGGTGGGTTTGAAGTTAATGGCAAAAGTATAATAGGAGTAATGACTCTCGCGGCGGAGCAGGGATCAACACTGATACTCACGTTTGAAGGTGAAGATGAAAAAGAACTTTCGGAAGAAATGATAAAATTTTTTGAAGATGGATTCGGAGAACCGGTATGACAGAAACACTTAAGCAGATCAGATCAAAAATAATCTCATCAGATAAATTCACGCAGCTCAAGGAATCTTTTGAAAAGAATAAAAATAAAATAATCCTTGGGGGAGTCAACGGGTCGCTGGCATCGTTCATTGTTGATCATGTTTATTCAAACATAAGTAAAAAAATATTTTACATTTCATATGACAACGACCGTATAGCAAAATTAAAAGATGACCTTGACCTGTTAAATGATCATGAAAATCTCTCCGCATATTCTTCCAAACTTTCCGAAAGCGAGTCAACTTCAAAGATCCTTATAGATCTGGCTGAAAGCAGTAAGTTCATTGTGATCGCAAATGCCTCCGAGCTTTCGAAGAAAATTATTTCTCGGGATAAATTCATTGCTTCGATCATTGAACTAAAGAAAGGTGATGAAAAGAGTTTTGACGGTGTACTTGAATCACTCGATAAATATAATTTCAGCAGAAAGGATTTTGTAGATGAAGAAGGCGACTATTCCGTAAGAGGGGGCATCATAGATCTCTTCGCGGGCAATCTTGAAAGCCCGGTAAGGATAGAGTTTTTCGGAGACTCGATAGAGTCAATTCGAGAGTTTGATGTCAATTCACAAAGGTCGGTTCGTGAAATTGATTCCGTGAAGATAGGGATGAATCTATCGGGTGACGAAGAAGAAAAAAATTATCAGACTGATGAAGACATTCTGAATTATATCCCTGACGACGCGATCGTATTTATTGATGAACCGGAAATTTCGCTGAATGAGATCAAGGATGATGAACTCATCGAAAGGCTGAAAAAATTCAGACAGGTTCTCATTGCTCCTTTTGCAAAGGCAATTACTGATTATGATATTAAAGATGAAGAGCTTACCGAAATAAATTTTGACTCCAAGCCGCAGCCGGATTTTCATTCAAATCTAAAAGCGCTTTATCAGAATTTATGTGAACAAATAAAGAACGGGTTCGAAGCATTCATACTTGCCTCTGATGAACATCAGGCAGTCCGTATAAAAGAGCTCATTGAAGATTTTGAAGATGAGAATATTATTGAAAAGGATGAACGCATACATCAGGAATCGGAGCATGATGAAGCTGATGAAGATGATGAAAATAAATTTGATACAAGCTTCAGTATCCGGAATAGATTTACGGTGATCCCGGAATCGATTCACAACGGGTTTGTTTTTAATGATCCTGAAATTTTACTTTATACCGAGCATCAGATCTTCGGAAGATATTTTAAACAGATAAAAAAGCGCAAGCAGAAATTCAAAGGCCTGACGTTTGGTGAATTGAAGGAGCTTCAGTATGGCGACTTTGTTGTTCACCGAGATTTCGGTATCGGAAAATACTCGGGGCTGAAAAAGATCACAGTCGGTAATAATAATCAGGAAGTTGTAGCGCTTGCGTATCACGGGAGCGATACATTATTTCTTAACCTTAACAACATCAATCTCATAAAAAAGTATTCGGGCTCCGAAGGACATGTGCCGGTGCTTACAAGATTGGGTGGCGGTGAATGGGATAAGCTGAAAGCGAGGACGAAGAAACAGGTTAAGGATATTGCAAGAGATCTTATTGTTCTTTACGCGAAGAGGAAATCGGAAACAGGTTTTAAGTTTTCAGCCGACACTCACTGGCAGAAAGAGCTCGAAGCGAATTTTATGTATGAAGATACTCCCGATCAGTTCAAGGCGACAGTTGATACAAAAAATGACATGGAGTCGGAAAATCCAATGGACAGGCTTGTCTGCGGTGATGTTGGATTCGGTAAAACGGAAGTCGCGATACGCGCAGCGTTCAAAGCGATACTTGATAATAAGCAGGTTGCCGTGCTGGTGCCGACAACCATACTGGCTGTCCAGCATTACAATACGTTCCGGGACAGGCTTTCTCAGTTTGCAGTAGAGGTTGAGAACATAACAAGATTAAAAAATACTAAAGAGCAAAAGAAGATACTGGAAAAATTAGCCTCCGGAAAATTAAACATACTCATTGGAACTCACAGACTTCTTTCAAAAGATATAAATTTCAAGGATCTCGGTCTGCTTGTTATAGATGAAGAGCAGAGATTCGGAGTGAAGGCGAAGGAAAAATTAAGAAGCATCAAGCCGAATGTGGATACTCTTACACTCACAGCAACACCGATCCCGAGGACGCTCAACTTTTCATTACTTGGTGCAAGAGATCTTTCAATCATCAACACTCCTCCGAAAAACAGAAAACCGATTTTAACAGAGATCATTAAACTCGACTGGACACAGGTCTCCGGAATAATCAGGCATGAGCTGAACCGCGGAGGTCAGGTATATTTTGTAAATGATAAGATAAAAAATCTTCACATACTCGGAGACACAATTAAGAACTATGTTCCCGAAGCGAAGATAGGAATTGCGCATGGGCAGTTGGATGGTAAGGAGCTTGAGAACATTGTGATAAATTTCATTGAAAAAAAACTGAATGTGCTTTTGTGTACAAAGATAATCGAATCAGGGCTTGACATTCCGAACGTGAATACGATCATTATTAATAACGCGGACAATTACGGTTTGGCGGAGCTTTATCAGCTTAGAGGAAGAGTCGGAAGAAGTGACATACAGGCATTCGCGTATCTTATTGCGCCGCCGGACGGGAAGCTCACGAAGACAGCGGTGAAGCGGCTGCAGGCTATAGAGGAATTCACAGATCTCGGTTCGGGATTTCATCTCGCGATGAGAGATATGGAGATACGCGGTGTCGGGAATTTGCTTGGCAAGGAGCAGAGCGGGTTTGTACAGGAGATCGGATTTGACATGTTCATAAATATAATTGAAGAAGCCGTTCTTGAACTGAAGGAAAATGAATTCAAAGACCTGTTCAAAAATGAAAGTTCATTACAAAAACTGAATGACAAGCTGAAGGAAAAGCTTGCGGAGAAGAGCACGATCATTGAGAATGATCTCAATGCATTGATCCCGAAGGATTATATTAATAACGATACTGAACGACTGAATATTTACCGCCGATTGTATGAGCTTAAGAGCTATGAAGAGCTAAGTATAATTTCAGATGAACTTAAGGACAGATTCGGTGAATATCTTGAAGATGTAGAAAATCTTTTGCGTGTTATTAAAATAAAGATCGCAGCAACAAAGATCGGGCTTGAAAAACTTATTATAAGAAACAGAATTTTGACACTGGAATTTCCCAAAGAAAAAGAGAACAGGATCTTTGAAAGTGATTTCTTTAAAAATCTTATCGATACAATTTCCGATGATAAGAAGAAGAAGTATACTCTCATTCCGGATAAAGAAAAATTAGCTGTCAGCATCCGGCTTTTTGATACAACAGATACATTAAGGTTATCAGAGGTTGAAGAAATTCTGAACGGTTCAGAGCAGGTTCAAATTCAACCGGTATAAAAATTAGTTGAGCTTAGCTCTTGCCCGCGCCACTTTAAATGATAGAGCTACTTGTGGCACATTTGAGAAAAATTTTTATGCCTGATTAAGTTTACTTAAATGTGCCACAAGTAATTAGTGTCAAGTCCACAACCCCAAACCCACCATCTCAATCAATCTCAATTTTTAAAGAGAATATGAATTTCAATTTTACCTTACTATAATTAATTTAGAAAAAATTTATAATGAGCGAAGAAGAAGAGATACCGAAGCCGGAGAAGACAATCCTTGAAAGGATCCGTGAGACAATACCTATGATCACACCGATGATCATGATCTCCGGAATTGCGTTCACATACTATTCCTATTTTTACGACATACAGAAAGTACCACAGCTTGTTTCTACAATTAAAATTGAGAAGGTCCAGGAGACAAAAGATTTTTACATGGTAAAATTATTTTTCAAGGTCAAGAATCAGAGTAAGAGCAGGGTAGAGATCATAGCTAATCTGGGAAAGCTTTTTGGCTACAAATGCATTATGACCGATACTGTGAGCTCGTCTGATTTCATGAAAAATATTCAGGATACCATAAGTAAACTGACAGAAGATGCTATTGAGCTAAGCCGGAATTATGAGAAAACAGATGAAACGCTCATTGGATTTTACCAGCCCATACATAATTCCACCTGGCTTCAGCCGGATGAGATCGGTGAAGTTGACGTGATTACCGCTATCCCGAAAAAATTTGATCTTGCATATTTAGTGTTTTCGGTTGACTACGCAACCAGGGAAGAAAACCTTATTGCAAAGTACAGAACTGAAGCCAACGATGACATAAATTATTATCTCTATAAGATAGACAGTAAAGATTCAACCAAGATAACTGAAGTAAAATTTGATGTGGAAGATGATGTGAACTGGCTTAGGGAGCACAAGATGGCAAGAAGGATTGATAAAACCGAGCTTTGGCTGTCGGTACCGCTGCCGACAAAGCAAGGCACAAACAGAAGCGATACATTAAAATAAAATTAAGATCTTTTGATCTCACTGAAAAAAAACTTTTGAAGTTTTTCCGCTTCCTGTGCAGATTTAGCTTCGGTAATAATTCTGACAATTGGTTCGGTATTAGATTTTCTCAAATGAACCCAGGAATCAGTAAAATCAATTTTTAATCCGTCATTGGTCCAGATCTTCAAGACATTTTCTTTACCCGTAAACTTTTTTTGGATCCGTGCAAAAATTTTATCCGGATCAACAACACCTTCAGCTTTATTCTTTGAATTGAAATACTGTGGAAGCTGCTCTTTATAATCGCTGACCCTGAGCTTTGAATCCGCAAGCTCATTCAGTATGAAAGCAATTGCAACAATCGAGTCCCTTCCGTAATGCAGACCCGGGTAAATTACACCGCCGCTGCCTTCTCCGCCAATAACAGATTTATTCTTCATCATTTCCTTTACAACATTAATCTCACCGACAGCGCTTCTGAAAATCTTCGCTCCATTTATTCTTGCAATGTCATCGACAGCCCTTGTTGTAGAAAGATTAACGGTCAAGCTTTTATTTTTTCCGGGAAAATTTTTCAATACGAAATTTGCAACAGCCGTGATCGTATTCTCCTCGCTGAATGGATCCCCTTTATCGGTTATGAGCACAAGCCTGTCAGCATCGGGGTCAACAGCAATTCCAAGATCGGCTTTATTTTTTTTAACGGAATTCGAAAGCAGTTTTAAATTAACAGGAAGTGGTTCAGGGGTGTGAGGAAACTTTCCGCTGCCGTCACAAAAAAGCTTAATCACTTTGCAGCCCAGCTTCTCAAGCAATCTTGGAACGATCACAGAGCCCGATGAATTTACAGCATCAACTACGATCTTAAATTTTCTTTTCCTTACAACTCCGGCATTCAGAAGCTTCAGCTTTAATACTTTTTCAATATGCTTATCTATCCAGGTAAAATCATTTTCGGGAAGTTTGAGCTGATCAATTCCTGAATAATTAAATTTCCCCGAACCGGCAATCTTTAAAAGTTCAGCTACCTGAGTTTCATCAAGAAATGTTCCGTCCGGATTTAAAAATTTTAACCCGTTCCATATCTGTGGATTGTGTGAAGCTGTGATGGAAATTCCTCCGGCGCACTTCAGATCTTCAGTAGCTATCTGCACAGTCGGTGTCGGCGCGATACCGATGTTGATAACTTTAAAGCCGCATAAAGCAAAATTACTTACGACCATAGCTTCAATGATCTCGCCATGAAGACGTCCATCTCCGCCTACGACAATTTTTAAATTTCCCTTAGGATTCTTTTTGGAAATTTTTTGGCAGTATTCTGAAAAAGCTGAAGTAAATTTTATTATGTTCTGAGGAGTAAGACTGTCACCTAAAATTCCCCTGACACCGGAAACGGAAGCAATTATTTCTGACAATTCATCTTTGGTTTTAATTTTAAAAAGTTTAACAAGTTTGTGGCATCAAGTTTCAGAAGCTGTCTTTTCCAGTTCTTCAAGTTGTTCAACGGTGTTGATCCCCGTAATTTCAATAATGTTAGTCACAGGAAACGCACCGATCTTTTTTCCGGCGCTTTTAAAAAATCTGAATACATCCGTAAGATAATATTCACCCTGCGCATTATCAGTCTTTAGGGTCTTCAGCGCTTCGAAAAGAATTTCATTATCTATAATATAAATGCCCGAGTTCATTTCCTTACATTCTTTTTCTGCATCGCTGCAATCTTTCTCTTCACGAATATCATAGAAATTTCCTGATCCGTCTCTGAGAACTCTTCCATACCCCGA
>JBDTLQ010000018.1:0-15589 GCA_039934715.1 Ignavibacteria bacterium
AACAAACGGTAAGGGACGTGTTGCATCATTTACTCTTGAAGAGATTCGAAAACTCATTCCCTTCGCGCGGAATAAAATATGATGAGCTGAGCAGTTTCATTTACCATAATAATATAGGGGATTATTAAAAATTAAAAGTGAAAAATTAAGAGTCAAAAATTATTAGCGATACTTCAAAAAAAATCTTTGTGTCCTTAGTGATCTTCGTGAACTTAGTGGTTGAATTTGGAATTCAAATCTCATTTTGCATTGTATCAAAATTTATAGTTACTATTTTGCATTATATTTTTTAACTATACTTAATGATCGAAAAAGAAATTCTACTGAAGGCCTATGCGACAATGTGCACCTCCAAAAGAATGGCAGAAATATATGATGAGAATCGTCAGATATGCAAGTATGTTCATTCAACCTCCCGCGGACATGAAGCTATCCAGCTTGCTGTCGGTATGCAGCTCAAAGAAATTGACTATGTAAGTCCATACTACCGTGATGAATCCATACTGCTGGGGATGGGACTTGAACCTTATGAACTCATGCTCCAGCTCCTTACCAAGGCCGATGATCCTTTCTCAGGAGGCAGAACTTATTACGGACATCCTTCCCTGAAACGAAAAGGCTTTCCGAAGATCCCGCACCAGTCAAGCGCTTCAGGTATGCAGGCGATCCCCGCGACGGGAATGGCTCACGGAATTTCGTATCTTGAATCAGTAGGATTGCTTGATAATAACGGTTCAAAAGAAAAACCGGTTGTCGTTTGTTCCCTGGGTGACGGCTCTATTACTGAAGGTGAAGTGTCAGAAGCTTTCCAGATGGCAGTTCTGAAAAAGCTTCCAATAATTTATTTAATACAAGACAATCAATGGGGCATCTCGGCATACGCTGATGAGATGCATGCAATGGATGCATATGAATTCGCGGCAGGATTCAAGGGAATGAAGCGTGTAAAAATTGACGGCTCTGATTTTGTCGAGAGCTATGAAAAGTTCGGGGATGTTCTGGACTATGTAAGGACAAAAAGGAAACCTGTTCTGATACATGCAAAGGTTCCTCTGCTTGGCCATCATACTTCCGGTGTTAGGAAAGAATGGTACCGCACCGAAGACGACCTTGCAAAACATTTCAAAGATGATCCTGTTCCGAAATTAAAAAAAATATTACTTAAGGAGAAAGTAAGTGAAGCAGAGCTTTCAAAGATCGAAGCACAGTCTGTTGAAAAGGCAAATGAAAGTTTTAAAAGAGCTGTCGGGGCTGAAGAGCCAAAGCCTGAAACATTAACACTGCATGAGTTCGCGCCGACACCTGTCACTGAAGAAAAAGGTGAACGTGAACCGCAGGGAAGAGAACCAGTAATAATGGTTGACGCCGCATTGTTTGCAGTGAATGAGATCTTGAAAAAACATCCCGAAGCTATCTTGTACGGGCAGGATGTAGGAAGAAGACTTGGAGGAGTTTTCCGTGAAGCGGCTACGCTGGCGCAGAAGTACGGTGACGACCGAGTGTTCAATACTCCGATCCAGGAAGCATACATAGTCGGCTCCACTGTTGGAATGAGTGCTGTTGGTGTGAAACCGATCGTTGAGATACAGTTTGCAGATTACGCATGGGCGGGAATAAATCAGCTTGTAGTTGAACTTTCAAAGTCCTGTTACCTGACAATGGGAAAGTATCCAGTATCAGCAGTAATAAGAATTCCATGCGGAGGTTACGGCGCAGGCGGTCCTTATCACTCCGATTGCATTGAGTCCAGTATACTTCCCATAAGAGGAATTAAAGTTGCCTTCCCGAGTAATGCCGCCGATATGAAAGGACTGATGAAGGCAGCTTTCTATGATCCTAATCCGGTGATAATGTTTGAGCACAAGGGGTTATACTGGAGCAAGGTTCCGGGGACGGAATCAGCGAAATGTCCTGAGCCAAGTGAAGATTATATTTTACCTTTTGGAAAAGGAAGAATTGTGCAGAATGCATCGAAAGAAAACATTGATAATGGAGAATCGATTTCTGTTATTACTTACGGTATGGGAGTTTACTGGGCATTAAACGCATCCAAAAATTTTCCCGGCAGTATAGAGATAGTAGATCTGCGCACGCTCAATCCGCTTGATGAAGAGTTAATGTATGAATCTGTGAAACGACACGGAAAATGTCTGATCATTACAGAAGAGAAAGTTTTAAATTCTTTTGCAGAAAGTCTGGCGGGAAGGATCTCAAAAAACTGTTTCAGATTTCTTGATGCACCTGTTGAAGTGATCGGATCTGTTAACATGCCGGCAGTACCGTTAAATACAGGATTGGAAAAAGAGATGCTCCCAAGCGCCGAGAAGGTTGCGAAAGTAATGGAGAGACTGTTGAATGAATAAAGTGTCTAGAGTGTCTGGAGTGCGTGGAGTGTATTGAGTGTGTGGAGTGTATTGAGTAAGTTATTTGGTTAACTTTGCTTAAGAAAGTAGAGATGAGTTATGGGAAGGATAAATAAATTTGAAGACTTAATTTGTTGGCAAAAAAGCAGAGTTTTAGTAAAAGAAATTTACGAAATTTCTTGTTATGATTACTTCGGAAGGGATTTTGCTTTAAAAGATCAATTAAGAAAAGCTGCCATTTCAATTGCTTTAAATAATAGCTGAAGGTTTTGGCAGAAGGACCCATAAAGAATTCAGGCAATTTCTCTTCATCGCTCACGGTTCTGTCGCGGAAGTTCAGACAGCACTATACATCACTCTTGATCTGAGCTGTATGACAACTGTACAGAAATTTCAAAAATTATATCTGGTCTTATAAAATCATTAGTTTAATATACTATTTCAAGAACCATATGGATATCCAATGACTCAATACAATCTACACACTACAAGCACTACAAACACTCAACACACTCAACACACTCCAATCACTCTACACACTCAACACACTCAACACACTCAACACACTCTATGACTATAATTGACCGTTACATATTAAAATCTCACATCGGTCCTTTTGTATTCGCACTGACAACAGTCATATTTTTATTTTTATTTCAATTCCTTATAAAGTCGCTCGACCAGTTTGTAGGAAAAGGTCTGAGCATCTGGCTTATCATACAGCTGATCACTTTGAATCTTGCGTGGATGCTTACGCTTGCTGTTCCAATGGCAATGCTGGTTGCTTCACTAATGGCCTTCGGCTCTTTATCTTCCACAAATGAAATTACGATAATGAAAGCCAGCGGGCTGAGCCTTAAGAGACTGATGTTTCCTCTGATACTGGCTTCATTTGTGATGTTCTACCTGATGATTAGATTTAATAATGATGTATTGCCTGAAGCGAATCATCAGGCGCGGGTGCTGCTGTATGATATTTCCAAAACAAAGCCGACCTTCATTCTTGAACCGGGAAAATTTTCCAATGACCTGCAGGGTGTGCAGATACTTGTAAAAAAAACTTTCCCCAACAGTAATAATATAGAGGGAGTTTATATCTATGATTATTCAAATCCTGAATCAAAAAATCTTCTTACTGCAAAAAACGGTGACATAAGTTTCTCCGCTGATTTCAAAAAAGTTATCATGAATCTTAATGACGGGGAAATTCATCAGCTGAATTCAAGAAACATTAATGAGGATTACAGGAAAATAAAATTCGACAGACACAGGCTGACCTTTAACGCTGAAGGGTTTGGTTTTCAAAGATCGGATGATAACACATTTTCAAGAGGAGACAGAGAGCTTTCCGCAGGAGCAATGAAGATGGTTGTTGACAGTCTTAGTAAAGTTCAGGATAACATTGATACAAAATTTCTTGAAAATTTAAATAAGGATATTGCCAGGGCACACAATATAAAATATGCGGATACAGTTTTTACAAAACAGATAATTATATCCGATGAGCAGCGAACAACAAATCCGGGTATAACTTCTTTGAAGAGATCTGATACCACAGCAGTCACGAAAAATACAGCTGCTCCATTTGATACTTTGAATAATTTTATAAGGGTATTGGTAAATAAAAAGAATGACCTTAAGAACTCACGCATTATGTTTCAGCAGATCGACAAACAGATAGATTCTTACGACGTTGAGATATACAAAAAGTATTCGATCCCTTTTGCATGTGTTGTGTTCATACTTGTAGGAGCGCCGCTGGGATATCGGGTTCGCAGGGGCGGATTTGGCATTGCTGCCGGTCTGTCTTTATTATTTTTTCTGATGTACTGGGCTTGCCTGATCGGGGGTGAAAAGCTTGCTGACAGGGCATTAGTGAGTCCTTTCATCGGAATGTGGATCGCAAATATTATCATCGGATGCTTCGGATTGTATTTAATGTTTAAATCCTCTTGAGTATATTTACCAACTTATATTTTTGTAATAATAATATTGTCAAGCCCCGAACAATATAAAGTTACCCAACTCCGCCAGGTTCGGAAGAAAGCAACGGTAAGTATTCTTTGTATGTGATTTGGGTGTCTTGACATTTTTTATTCAACAGCATTTTATTTCCTTATGAACAAAACCAAGCTTGCCATTGTCGGACTCGGAGGAATTGCACAAATAATACATCTTCCTATATTATCCAGGATGGATGATGTGGAGATCGCTGCAGTCTGCGACAGCGATATTTCAAAGTGTAAAAACATTGCATCAAGATACAATATAAAGAAATGTTATAAAGACGTTGATAAGATGCTGGAAGAAAATCCCGAGATATCCGCTGTAATAATCGCAGCTCAGACAAATGCTCATAAGGAAATCGCAATAAAATGTCTTGAGGCGGAAAAGGATGTCCTGGTGGAGAAACCTATCGCGAGAAATTTTAAAGAAGCAAAACAAATAGTTGACGCAGCAAAGAAGGCGAAGAGAAAGATCATGGTGGCGATGAATAACCGTTTCAGGAACGATATGATGATGCAGAGAACATTTACTAAAGCTAAAGAGCTCGGAGATATTTTTTATGTCAAAGCCGGCTGGGTAAAGTCACAGAGTTCAAATCAGAAATGGATGTTTGAAAAAGATAAATCAGGCGGCGGCGTGTTTCTTGACAACGGCATTGCTATGCTGGACCTTGGATTGTGGCTTCTGGGTTTTCCTGAAGTAAGAAGTGTGACTGCATCAAATTATTATCATAACACAAAATCAGTCGAAGATTCAAGCATTGCCATGATAAGATTTAAAAATAACACGACACTGACGATCGAGGTCAGCTGGAGTTTGCTTAGAGACGGTGAATTATTTTACTGCAATGTTTACGGCAAGGAAGGAAGTTCATCTATAAATCCATTTAAGATATACAAAAGGATGGACGGAAATCTTTACAATATTACTCCAAAGAAGATCATAACTCCATCAAATGTTTTTAAGAAAAGTTATGAGTACGAACTAAAACATTTTGTAGGCGCGGTCGCCGGTAACCACAATATTATCTCCAGCGGTGATGATGCATTGAAGGTGATTGAAATAGTTGACGCGGTCTACAAATCAGCAAAGGCGGGCAAAGAGATAATTTTTAAATGATTATTTTATGATTTCTTAACATACGAATGGTAGATTTATGAAAAAACAAAAGATGAAAAAGAAGGTGCTCGTCGTTGACGATGAGAAAGATATCGTTGACATATTGAAATATAATCTCGAAAGAGAAAATGAATTTGATGTTTACACCGCGAAAGACGGGAAGGAAGCACTGGAACTTACAGAGCAGATCAGCCCCGATCTTATCCTGCTTGATATCATGATGCCCGAGGTAAACGGTTTTGAGGTTTGCAAACAGCTTAAGAATAATCCCGACACTTCCAAAATTCCCGTCATATTTCTTACCGCCAAGGAAAACGAGATCGATGAGATCTTAGGTCTTGAGATCGGCGCGGATGATTATATAAGCAAACCTATCTCACCCCGCAAAGTACTTGCAAGGATCAAGTCGGTGATCCGCAGAACTTCCAGTGATTACGAAAAGCCTCTTAAACTGGAGGACAATATTAAATTCAGAAATCTTGAGATAGACAGCTCAAGTCACAGCGTCCGCATTAACGAACGTGAGGTCTTCTTTCCTAAAAAAGAATTTCAGCTTCTTCATTTTCTTTTGTCAAACAGAGGGAAAGTTTATTCAAGGGAAATTCTTCTTAATCAGATCTGGGGAGAAAATATTTATGTTGTTGACAGAACTGTTGATGTGCATGTAGCTAAGGTGCGTGAAAAGCTCGGTGAATATTCGGATTATATTGAAACCATTAAAGGACTTGGTTATCGTTTCAAGGATATGAAATAATTTTTTTTAAATTTAACTCTGTGAATGAAAAGAGTTAATCTTCTCACAAAGTATTCGGTTCTGTTCTTCGCTCTTCTTCTGATACTGTTCATATTTCAATCACAAGTTTTTGATATTTCCAACGAAGCACTTCTTACCTTCACAATTGCCGGATTTATTTTTTATATTTTCAGCGTCCTCTTTATTTATAAAGAAGTAAACCTTCCTTTAAAAAAGATCTTCGGATTGTCGGGAAAACTTAAGCTTCAGGAAGAATCACAGGAATTTAACCAGTTCGACCGGAAAATTTCAGAACTGAACGAGCTCATTGAAGAACTTAATAAACTAAAATCAGGCTCTGTATTAAATAAAGAAATATTTGAAATAATAAATGAACTCTATTCGATCGCGCAAAGAACACTGCACGAATTAAATACAGCAAAAATATTTAAGGTCAACCGGAATGAGTTCATGGGTAATGTCGCACACGAACTCAGGACACCTATCTTTGCTATTCAGCTTTCACTCGAAACACTCCTCGACGGTGCGATCAATGATGAAAAAGTTAATGTCGATTTTCTCACAAGAGCATTCAATCAAACCAGGCGTCTTAAAGAACTTGTCGATGACCTGATCACTATTTCAAAATTTGAAACCGGTGTGAAGATGAGCAAACGTTACTTTGGAATATCAAATGTAATAAACAAAACCATTGACGAATTAAAAGCATTAGCGGAAAACAAAAAAGTAAATCTTGAGTTTGATCCTTCCATCGCGAATGGCGTGAGTGTTTTTGGTGATGAGGAAAGGCTGCAGCAGGTGCTGGTCAATCTTATCGATAACGCAATTAAATATACTCCCGAAAAAGGAGTAATACGAATTTCTCTGGAGGTCCAGGAAAAAGATGTCGTAGTTTATATTGAAGACAATGGAATGGGAATTCCCAAAAAAGATTTGCCCAGAATATTTGAAAGGTTTTACCGCGTTGACAAGACACGATCGCGCGACATCGGCGGCAGCGGACTGGGATTGTCAATTGTAAAACATATTCTTGAAGCACACTCGAGCCAGATAAAAGTAGAGAGTGAAGAGCAGAAGGGAACGAAGTTTGAGTTTAATCTGAAGAGATGAATTGTTTTACCACAGAGGCACTAAGAAATTGAGATCTTTAATTTCTCGCAGATAACCGCAAATAACTTTTCGCAGATATTTCCCCTGTATTCAAAACACTATTCTGCGCAGATCAGCGAATCCTTATTCGCGAAATCTGCGAGAAAAATAATTTGTAAGACAACTTAGCATCACAGATTATTGACGATTCTGATTATTGATTCTTTGTCTTTTAATAAAATGGAATTAAAATTAATTATCAGTCCTAATTTTCTATTTGATAATCTTAAGTATGTTAATAATTGCTTGCAATGAATATCAATTAGTTTTTCGACTGATAACTTCTATTATTACAAGATCATTTACTAAAATATCCAACCTAAAACCTGTATCAAATTTGATATTAGCATACTTCATAGGAATACCCACTTGATTTCTTATCTCGTATCCAAGTTGTACAAGCTCATACGATAGAGCAACTTCGTAAACAGATTCTAATAATCCGGGACCTAATGTATTCTGAATTTACAACCTCTTATATCATAAGATATTCTGTTTTCAACATTTTCCATAACCACCTCTTCATTATTTCTAAAAGATCTAATCATTATTATTAACTAATCAACTACCACAAAAATATTTTAAGTTTTTAAATCAATAAATCCTAAAAACAATTACTATATCTCATTCCACATTCTAAGCAATCCAAGCTCGTCGAATTTTTTTCCCATTACCTGAATACCGAATGGAAGTTTATTTTTATCAGTACCAACCGGGATCGAGATTGCGGGTAAGCCGGCAAGATTTGCCGAAACAGTGTATATGTCATTGAGATACATTGCAAGAGGGTCCTGAACTTTCTCACCGATCCTGAATGCAGTGGTAGGTGTTGTAGGTGAAATTATATAATCCACTTCTTTAAATGCTTTATCAAAATCTTTCAGTATCAGTCTCCTGACCTTTTGTCCTTTTCTATAATATGCATCGTAATATCCTGCGGACAATACATAGGTACCAAGCATTATCCGTCTTTTTACTTCTTCACCAAATCCTTCAGAACGTGTGTTAACATACATGTCTTCAAGAACCGCGGAATCTTCAGCCCTGTAACCGTATCTTACACCGTCATATCTTGAAAGATTGCTTGATGCTTCAGCGCAGGTAAGAATGTAATAAGTTTGTATCACATATTTTGATCGGGGCAGAGAAATTTCCTTAATTGTAAAACCTTTTTGCTTCAGAGCTTCGATCTTATTTAAAATTACTTTTTTAATTTCTTCATCAAGCCCTTCTTCAAAATATTCTTTCGCGTAACCGATACGGATATTTTTCGGATCAAATTTATTTTCAACTTCCTTTGAATAAATGTCAACCGGATTATCCGAGGATGTACTGTCTCTTTCATCTCTTCCGGCGATAACTTCAAGCGCGCATGAGATATCAAAATTATTATTTCCAAAAATACCAATTGAATCAAATGAAGAGGCAAATGCCACAAGCCCGAAACGTGAGATCCTTCCGTACGTCGCTTTCAGTCCCGTGATCCCGCAGAAAGAAGCAGGCTGACGTATCGAACCTCCGGTTTCTGAACCGAGTGAAAGAAGACACATGTTAGCAGCCACTGAAACCGCGCTTCCACCGGATGAACCGCCCGGTACTCTTGTTGTATCGATCGGATTTTTTACGGGACCATAATATGAATTTTCATTTGAAGAACCCATAGCGAACTCATCGCAATTGGTCTTCCCGATAATTATGGCATCTTCTTTCAAAAGTCTGTCTATTACAGTCGCGTTATACAGAGATTCAAAGTTACTCAGGATCTTCGAGCCGCAAGTAAGAAGATTATCTTTAATTGAAATTACATCTTTAACGGATATTACAACTCCCGCTAGTTTCCCGGCCTTTCCGGATTTAATTTTCATATCAACTTCTTTAGCTCTTTCGACAGCATCTTTTTCAAAAACCGTTATGAAAACATTGAGATCTTTTTGTTCGCTGATATTCTGAAGATACTGACTTACAAGCTGTTCGCAGTTCAGTTGTCCGGATGCAATGCGGTCTTTTATTTCTTTATAACTTTTGGGAATGTCGTGCATAAATTTTGAATTTAAACAACAAAAGTCTTAAAGACTTTTATTGTTTAAAGAATTGAGGAATATGTTAATTATAATTTTACTTGGCAGTTTTATCTTTATCATCAATGGAGGTGGTGATATCTTTTTCAATATCGGAAGAAGCTTTCTTAAATTCCCTGATGCCTTTTCCCAATCCCTGCATTAGGTCGGGTATCTTCTTTGCCCCGAATAGGACTAAAATTACAATCGCGATCAATATTATTTCAGGTGTTCCTAAGCCAAACATTTTTATTACTCCTTTCCTGCATTGAGCAGGATTAATTAATTTACTTTATTCTTTATAAAACACTTTCTACCACACTCTTGAAAAATCTTCTGCCGTCAGTATTGCCGAGTATTTCATCCGACGCTCTTTCCGGATGCGGCATCATTCCGAAAACATTTCTTTTTAAATTTTGTATCCCCGCTATATCATCCAGCGATCCGTTCGGGTTGTCGATATATCTGAACAGGATCTGATTGTTTCCGATAAGTTCAGTAAGTGTATCATCATCGCAGAAATAATTTCCATCACCATGAGCGACAGGAATTCTGATCTCTTCTTTTATTCCGTATTCTCCCGTAAAAATACTTTTATTATTCTCTACTTTCAATGTAACTGTTTTGCAAACGAACTTAAGATCCTCGTTTCTCAGCAGCGCACCGGGCAAGAGTCCGGCTTCACACAAAACCTGGAAGCCGTTGCAGATACCTATCACCACTCCCCCGTCATTCGCGAACCTTATGACCTCCTTCATGATCGGGGAGAATCTCGCGATCGCCCCGCATCTAAGATAATCACCGTAAGAGAAACCACCCGGCACGATTAGTAAATTCCTGTCGCCTAAGCTTGTCTCCTTGTGCCACAGAAATTTGGTATCAACATTCATTACATTCTTGAGAACATTGTATATGTCATGATCACAATTTGAACCCGGAAAAACTATTACACCCGCGCTCGCTGCTGACATCACTTTTCATCCTCACTTTTATAAACCTCAAACGAATAATCTTCCATCACGGAATTCGCGAGTAACTTTCTGCATGCTTCATCGGAAATTCTTTCTGCCTCTTCTTTATTCTTTGCATTAATTCTAAGTTCGATATGCTTCCCGATCCTCGTATCTTCAATAGCATCAAATCCCAGAGACTTCAATGAATGCTCAACAGCCTTTCCCTGCGGATCAAGAATAGTTTTCATTAGTGAGATGTTAATTTTTGAAGTGAACAAATTTTTTTAGATTAAATTTTAGTAATACAATCAAAAATATTTTTTGTTTTATCTTTATTCTTCTTCCAAAGTTATTCCTGATATCCTGTCAAAATTATTTCTGTTATCATGTCAAACTTATTCTGTTATCATATCAAATAATATTCTGTTATCCTGTCAAAGGTATTCTGATATCCTGTCAAAAGTTATTTCTGTTATCCTGTCAAAGTTATTTCTGTTATCCTGTCAAAGAATATTCTGTTATCCTGTCAAAGAAAAGTTATTACTGTCAAAATAGACTAAAGAAAACTTAAACAGTATTAATTATTTAACAACTTCGTCACGTAGCTTCTCAAGACCTGACCGGTTGATCTTCATCTTATCATTTAGCTTTTTTGTTTCTTCATCTTCCTTGATCTTTCCTCTCGTGATTCGTTCCGAATCTCCCGGCGAATCGGCTATACTATCAGATTTTTTAAAACTTAGTACTCCGCTCTGATCAAGTCCGTCCGGATTTTCCTTCGTTACTTCCTTTTTAGCTTTTGTCTCTAATTTATCTATCGAAAAACTCGGAGCTTTGGATTCTGTTTCGACAGGTTTTGTTACATCATTTTCTTCAGTTGGTTTAGGAGATTCTGTTTTGTAAGGTTCTTTATCGGAAAATCTTTTTTGTGTTTCGGGAAGTGATGACTCGTTCTCTCTTCGTTCAGTTTTGAGATCGCTCGCAATATCCTTTTCAGTTCGTTTTTCTTTTTCTGTTAATGTTTTATCCTCACCTGTGGAAACGCCTGGAGGCGTTTGCGTTGTTGGATTTTTGCCGGCATCACTATTTTGCTGTGAGGTATTTTCCTGCTTTTGAGATGTTAAACCTTGCTGGTCTTTTTCGGATGCGGTCTTGTTAAGATATGTAATATAGAATACGAAGAAAATAAGTACAGTGAACCCGACCGCAGGAGCCAGCCATGGATACTGCATGTTGCCGAATAGATTCTTCAGAAAGCCGCCGCGTGGTTCGTCAAATCTTGCCTCATGCTCGTGGCGCTTCTCAGCTTCGGATTCAACGATCTTCATATGAAGCTTATTAACAAAGTCATCGCCGGCTTTTACCTGTTCAAGATTCTGAAGCTTGCTGCGTATCTCGGGATATTTTTCTTCGCTGTCCAATTTATATAGTGTTTCTTAAACTTGTTTTGGTTTGTAAATATGTTCCAGAATTTCCTTCAGACATTCCCTCCCGCGATTTATCCTGGACTTAACTGTTCCGAGTGGAAGGCTCGTGACCTTTGCAATTTCTTCGTAATCCATATCCTGAATGTCTCTTAAGATTATCAGTTGTTTGAACTTATCATTCAGCGAGTCAATTGCTTTCTGTATGTAATAACTTTCATTGGACGCATTCGCGCTGTCATCGGGTGAAATCATATTGCCGGGCAACTGGTAATCCTTTTCTTCATCCTCATCATAATTATTTATTGAGATTGTCTTATGCCGCGCTCTCACTTTTAAGTTTGTCTTGGCAAGATTGATCACAATAGTATAGAACCAGGTCGAAAACTTTCCTATCTCGCGGTACAGATGCTTTGACTGATACAGTCTTAAAAACGCGTCCTGAGCCAGATCTTCAGACTCCTCACGGCTTCCGGTATATCGGAATAAAAAATTTACGGTGCGGTCTTTATACCTGTAAACAATTTCATTGAAAGCATTAACATCTTCCTTCTGAAATGTAAGAATAAGCTCTTCGTCCGATAATTTTTTATAATTAAGATCAAGCTTTGATTTGCCTGACATCTATGCTGTTTATGTTAACTTAATTAATTTGATTTTGTTCCGTTGTTATTCGCATCTGAAACTTGATTGAACGCCAGCTCATTGTTCAATCAAAAAAATCACAAGGTGCAGATATTATTTATCAAAGTCACCATTGTAGTGTTTCTGTCCCCCCCGGAGGTTTTCAGAATTTTATCGGTATTGAAAATGTATTCAAACGCCTTCATCATCTTATCCTGAGGAATTGAATCCCGGTAGCCCTTATAATAAGGAAGAAACTTTTCCTGATCCTCAAACCAGAGCTTCAGTTCCTTCTTGAGCATCCACCCGTTCAGTTTCGAGACTACCGGATCAAAGAGCTTGTTGATCGTAACAAACGCTGAGCATAACAAAAATACCAGATACACTTCAACATCTTTTCTCAATGAGATTTGCGAATAGATTTTCAATGCCCTGTCCTGCTTCCTTTCAATCACTGCTTTTATAAAATCCATTTCATTAAAATCCTTTGCAATACCATTGCATAGATTGACCGCGTCGTTCGTAATTTCCTTTGTTTCAAAACAATAGGTCTTCAACTTCTCAATTTCAGAAAGCATCTCGTCAAATCCGTAGTTAGTGAATTGCAAAAAATGCCGCATCGTTTCTTCGGTGATCTTATAGTCATCAAACTTTTCCCTTATCCACTTTATCATGTCCGCGTCGCTGAACGCGCTCACTTCAAACATTTTAACATTCTTTTCTATGGTGTTCCTATTTTCCTTCGGGTCATCAACAGCGGATTTTAAATCATATAAAAAAATTTTATCGGGTTCAAGCTTCTCTCCGGAGGTGAACATTACAAGACAGGTATCAGGATTATAGCGTTTTAAATAATCCAGCAGCGCAAGCTTTGCATTCTTTAAAAGCTTGTGAACATTTTTCAGCACGATCACCTTTTTATCCGAGAAAAGTCCGGTATTGCTGCATTCATTTATGACAGCTTCTATGTTTTTATCTTCCGCATTAAATGAAAAAAGATTGTTTGAAGGGCTGAAATTTTTTCCGACAAAATTATTGCAGATGATATTTACGAGATCATCAGCCAGAACCTTTTCGCTCAGAGCAATAAGAAGATTATTCGGAATGCGGTCTTTTGTAAAATTATTTACAAGCTCCTTGTAAGGAACAGCAGTATTTTTTGCTTCTGACTTTGCCATTATTTTGAATAAGATAATTAAACTATATCTTATTTTTAATAATAAAAGACCGCATTACAGCTTGTTACAAACACGATCGATAAAGTAAAGCCGGTGATCTTTTCATAATAATCCCGTGCTTTCACGCCAATTTTTTGGTGCGGCTTTCTTAATAAAGTATGGTTTTGTTATCAAATTTATTTTATCAATATCATCCTCTTAACCTCTTCAAAATTTCCCGACTTAATCTTATAATAATATATCCCGCTCGAAAGATCTGTACCGTTGAAAGTAACACTGTGACTTCCCGGCTGCTGAATTTCATTTATAAGTGTCGCTACTTCATCTCCAAGGACAGTGTACACTTTAATTGAAACAAGATCGGTATTTCTCAGCCCGTAACTGATCCGTGTCGTTGGGTTAAATGGATTTGGATAATTTTGTGAAAGTCCGTTGGTAAGATTATTAATTTCTTTACCGGGTTCATTCTTTATTATGTTATTATCTGACTGAGCATCATTATCGATTGTATATAGTATGTCACCTTTGGGTGAAATAGCCTGGATCGCATACTTTGATTCTGCATTTTCACCCCACACCATTGCCATAACTATAAGATTACCTGTAACTGTATCAATGTTCAGTGTCGCTGCCGTTTCCACGTCACCTCTTTCATCAGCAAAGGAAGGTATAAAAGTACGATCCCATAGATATTTTACAGTGCCATCGTTTCCCTGTGCATATGCAACAGTTTTGTAACCGCCGGGAGTGAGTTCACTCGAGCCTGTCACATAAATGCTGTCATGAAATACTTTTATTGAAGATGCCTTATCATTCCCGCTGCCCATGTCATAGAACACTACAGTATCCTTACCCTGCCAGCCGTAATTTCCTTCAGGTGTATACTTTATTGTTGCATAATCAAAGCCGGATACACCTGACTGGCTGTATCCTGTGACGTATAAATTTCCTCCCGCATCCGCATCGAGCGATGTCGCAAAGTTTTGACCACCTGGAGTTCTTTTGAATGTGCGTGCCCAGTGCAGATCCAGGTGCTCTCCGCCTTTAAAGGCAATTGTTGTATAACTCGACATCGGCAGCATTCCGATACCTGTAGCATCAGAAATTGATGTCAGAGAGATACGGGATTTGTCACCCTTGTTGGCTAGTGAAGAAATTACAAATGAGGTAGGTGTTTCATTTGACTTATATTTATTGTACATGTTAACTTCCAGACTGTCACCGTTCAAATTATAGTTCAGTAGCACGATGTCATTTCCCAGATCAGGACCATTGTATGTCTGGCCTATCACGTAAACATAACTTGAATCAAGAAGAATATCTGTTCCTGCATCATTACCCAGAGACAAACGGTTTGAATATGTACGAGTCCATAGGATCGTTCCTGAATTGTTTGAATACTTCGAGGTAATGAATTTTCTCATCAGTTCTGTTTTTAAATATCCTGTTATGTATGGATTTGATTGAAGATCTAATGCAATTGCAAATCCCTTACAATCTGGATAAGAATGCTCTTTTGACCAAACGATTGTTCCATCTTCAGATCGTAATTTTACTGTAAGAATCTGATTACCACTTGCATTATTAATATAACCTGTAGCATAAACATACGAATTAACTCCCTCATAAACTACCAGATCCATCCCTCTATCATCACCATTGGGATTCATTACCAAATATCTCCATCGAAGTATACCATTTATATATTTTTTTACAACAAACTCAAATGTATTATTTGAGGGATTTAAAGTATCCCCGGCGACATAAATATCCCCATGACTATCAATAATGGCTTTAAAAGGATAGTTCGATGGAAGCTGTGAATAGCAGATGGTATTAATTCCGAAAAATAAAATTAAAATTTGTATAAGAGTTTTCATAAAGTGATTTTAAAATTTTTCAAATGATTATTTAATTAGCATGCATTTTTTAGAATCTATTAAATTATTATTTGCATAAAG
>JBDTLQ010000019.1:0-15439 GCA_039934715.1 Ignavibacteria bacterium
GGAGGGACAACAATCGATAAAGTTGTCGAGCATATCGATCACATAAAGAATTTAGTCGGAGTTGATTATATCGGGATCGGGTCTGATTTCGACGGAGGCATCACACCTCCGAATGAACTTTATGATGCGAGTACATATCCTGAGCTGACAAAACGTCTTGTTGAAAGAGGTTACTCTGCGGAAGACATAAGAAAAATTCTTGGCGGGAATTTCCTGAGAGTCTTCAAAAAGGTCTGCGGGTGAAGTTTACACATTCAATTTGTCTATCTCATCTCTTAACTCTGCCGCTCTTTCAAATTCAAGATCCTTCGCCGCGTTGATCATTTCTTTTCTAAGCTGTTCGATCAGTTCTTTTCTCTGCTCTTTATTAATTTTATTCTTCACGGGATCGGTCAAAATACTCAGCGCGGATTTTCTTTCTTCCTTATTATTCTTGCCGTAATTATTCTTAGCCTTTGAGTCAGCGACAATTGTCGAAGACATTATCTCTTCATAAGTTTTATAGATCGTCTTCGGTTCAATGTTGTGCACCCTGTTGTATTCCGTCTGGATCTCACGGCGGCGTTTTGTTTCACTTATAACTTTATCCATGGACTCGGTAATTTTATCCGCGTACATTACAACAAGACCATTCACATTCCTTGCAGTTCTTCCCGCTGTCTGCAGAAGCGATTTTTCCGATCTCAAAAATCCTTCTTTGTCGGCATCAAGTATCGCGACGAGCGAGACTTCAGGAAGATCAAGCCCTTCACGAAGAAGATTTACTCCTACCAGCACATCAAAATTTCCAAGACGAAGTCCGCGAAGAATTTCAACTCTGTCAAGCACCTCAACTTCACTGTGCATGTACTTTACTCTTATACCAATGCCAAGAAGATAATCTGTCAGATCTTCACTCATTCTTTTTGTTAGAGTTGTTACAAGCACTCTCTCCTTCTTAGCGCTTCGTGTCCGGATCTCATTGATCAGATCATCGATCTGATTTTTTACCGGCCTCACCTGTATCTCCGGATCAAGAAGACCTGTCGGACGAATGATCTGCTCGACAATAACGCCCTCACTTTTTTCAAGTTCATAATTACCGGGAGTCGCGCTTATATATATTGCCTGCTTCACCATTCCTTCCCATTCCTCGAACATCATCGGTCTGTTATCCAAAGCCGAAGGAAGACGGAAGCCGTATTCAGCCAGCGTTTTCTTACGCATTCTGTCTCCGTTATACATTCCTCCGATCTGAGGTATCGTTACATGAGATTCATCAACAAGCAGCAGGAAATCTTTTGGAAAATAATCAAACAAACATGACGGCCTGGATCCCGGAGCTCTCCCGTCCATATGCCGGGAATAATTTTCAATGCCGTTACAGTATCCTACCTCCTGTATCATCTCAATATCAAAATTGGTCCGCTGTTCAATTCTCTGTGCTTCAATAAATTTTCCCTGCGCCTTAAAATAATCTATTCTCTCTCCAAGCTCTATTCTGATATTTTCAATTGCAGTTTCAACTCTCTCTTTACTTGTTACAAAATATTTAGCAGGATAAAGAACGACGCTTATATCTTTGCCGATCACCTTACCATCGGTTCTGTTGATATAGGAAATTTTTTCAACGATGTCATCTTCAAATTCGATCCTGATCCCGGTTTCATCTTCATATGCGGCGATCACTTCAACTGTGTCGCCTCTTACACGGAATGTTCCGCGCTTGAAGTCAATGTCATTTCTTACATAATGAATATCAATCAGCTTCGACAATAAAGTTTTTCTCGACATTCTCTCACCGACCCGGACCACCAGCACTTGCTTCGCGTATTCATCCGGAGCGCCGATGCCATAAATGCAGCTTACCGATGATATAACTATCACATCATTTCTTCCTTCTAAAATTGAAGCGGTTGCTCTGAGACGCAGCCTGTCTATTTCTTCATTGATAGAAAGATCTTTCTGAATATAAGTGTCCGATGAAGGGATATAAGCTTCGGGCTGGTAATAATCATAATAAGAAATGAAGAACTCAACCCTGTTGTTTGGAAAGAATCTTCTGAACTCTCCGTAAAGCTGAGCCGCTAGGGTTTTATTGTGAGACATCACGAGAACCGGCTTGCCAATATTCTCAATTACATTTGAGACTGAAAAAGTTTTCCCCGAACCGGTTACCCCAAGAAAGGTCTGATGCTTGTCTCCTCTCCTTACACCTTCAGTCAATTCTTTTATTGCCTTAGGCTGATCGCCTGTTGGTTTATAGCTTGATACTAATTTGAAATCCATAATTTGTTGATACGATAAAAGGAAATTGTATGGTGACCTAAATTTTGTTGCTGGCAAAACCGGGAAGTTAAACAGCAGATTATCCGGATGAAATTTTTATTCAATGGTTGTGACGAGATTTATTTCCCTGAGGACAATGTTGATCGGATCAAGCTCTTCCACATCACCTGACTTCACGACTGCTTTGCCTTTGGTGTGAGCTATCGTTGCAATCTGCTCGCAATGAACAAGATCAAAACCCGTCGCCTTTTGTATCTGCAGGATCACATCATCCCAGGTATGATTTGAATTAAATAAAACAAGTTTCCTGAGCTCGGACGAGCTATCCCGGAAAGAAACATCCTCTAAAATTTTTTCCTTCATTATGCCTGAAAATTATTTCCTGGAAAACTGGCAAAGGACCTCGCATATCTGATCCTGCTTGTAACGTTCCACCGCAGCTCCTCCGCCAAATCCGTTCATGTCGATATAAAATATCAGCAGCTCATTTTCCCGTGTGACCGCGTATCCAGAAAGCGCGCTAACGGAATTCAATGTACCAGTTTTCGCGTGAACATTTTTTTCAGCTTCGGATCCTACCATACGGTTTCTTAAAGTGCCATCCCTTCCCGCAACTGAGAGCGAGTTATAAAAATAATCAAACGTCTTTTCATCGTCATACATATATTTTAGTAACCTGATATAAAGGTCAGAGTTGACAAGGTTGTATCTCGATAAGCCCGAGCCTTCAACTATCTCGAAAATATTTCTCGGATTACCCATTGAAGTAAGAAATTCAACAACCGCGGATTCTCCTTTTGAAATTGTTCCGGGAGGAGTGCTATGCTTTGCACCTATTACTTTAAAGACAGTTATGGCTGAATGATTATCACTCTCCTTGTTCATATGTTTAATGACATCGTAAAGCGCGTGAGAAATCTCAGCAACAAGCTTTGACGCTGAAGGAGTTACACCCGCAATGACGATTCCGTCCAATTTTACTCCAAGAGAAACTAAATTCTCAGCAAGCAGATTTCCTGCGCTCAGCGCGGGATCATAGCTTCCAGGATTTTTATTAAGATTCAAAGCGCTTACATAAGGCCAGTAGTTAACATGAGTATCACCTTTGTAATAATTTGCTATTCCGTAGTGCTCTTCATCAAGATAGGATTCATCATAAATAATATTCCCGGTGATCTCATTGATATTTTTTTCCCTGACAAGTTTTGCAAGGTACATTATGTCGGACGAGTTAAGGTCCGGATCGCCGTAACCTTTAAGATAAAGATTACCATCTATTATCCCGTCCTTTAACTCACTATCGTCAGTGTAAACAATAGTCTTGAAATCATAATTAACTCCGAGAACATCTATTGCAGAAGCAGCTGTGATGAGCTTCGTAATGGATGCAGGTATCATTTTCTCCCGGGGATTGTGTTCGTACAAAAGATCATACTTATCCGCGCTTGCTACCTGCACGGAAACTGTACAGCCCACCGAGTTAACTATTGAATCAATTCTTAATCCAAGTTCTTCAATGTTATCTCTCGCGTAGACGGGATTGTAAACTGAATTGGCTAATAAACAAATTAAACAAAAATTGAACCAATGGTTTTTATAGAATTTATTTATTTTCATTTTTTATTCTTAAAATTATTTTTCTGATAAATATTTTAAAACTATGCTGTTAGCATTTTTTAAAAGCTTTCTTGATTCTCTGAAAGTAATGATCCTCTCCGCGGCCTTGACCGTGCACCATCTATGGTTGATGATCTCGCGCTTATCTATCTTTACCCTCCTGGTCTTTGACCCGGCGATAAAATATTCTACGGATTTCCTGACCTTTACTTTATTTTTGTTTATAAAAATGTAACTCTCTTTGACAAGAATTCTTTTGGTTACAAATTCTATGTCATCAATTCCAGCTTCTTCATGAAGTTCTCTTTTCGCAGTTTCAATCGATGTCTCTCCCTTATCCTGATGTCCCTTCGCAAATGACCAGTGTCCCTTCTTGTGTTTGAGTACCAGATATTTCAAAGAGCGTGGAAACTTATAAAATAATATTACACCTATGGACTTATCTTTTATTTCTGCCAAATATACTGTTTAATGTTTTTCCGAAATATTAAATTTTATATATCCTCTTTCGCTTTCTCCCAGACCACATCCATTTCTTCAAGTGTCATTTCCTCGAGAACCTTATTGTTGTCTTCAGCGAACTTTTCGATCTTCTGAAATCTTTTTCTGAATTTTTTTATTGTTCTCCTCAACGCGTCTTCAGGATTTATTTTCAGAAACCTTGAATAGTTCACTATCGAAAACAAAACATCACCAAGCTCATCCTCAATTTCCTTTACAGACTTTCCCTTGTCAACGTTTTCTTTCAGTTCATTGATCTCTTCAATCACTTTTTCAAAAACGGGTTCTTCTTCCTTCCAGTCAAAGCCCGACTTTGATGCTTTCTCCTGTATGCGGAATGCTTTAAGCAATGCAGGCAGCTCTTCCGGAATTCCGTCAATGATGGATTTCCTTCCTTCGTTCTTTTTGAGTTTCTCCCAGTTCTTCTTTACCTCTTCGCTGTCCTTTACTTTAACATCTCCGAATACATGAGGATGCCTATCTACTAGTTTTTTTGTCTCAAATTCAATTACATCACTGAGCGAAAAATCCTTATTCTCATCCGCGATATTTGAATGGAATACTACCTGTAACAAAATGTCCCCAAGCTCCTTCTTCAGCTCAGGCATGTTATTATTATCAATTGCCTCAAGGACTTCATAAGTTTCTTCAAGCAGACATCTTCTTAATGATAGGTGAGTCTGGATCCTGTCCCACGGACATTCTTTTCGTAATTTCCTGACTACCTCAACAAACTCATTGAATTCGCCGGCTACATTATCTTTATCCAAATTATTTTATTTCATAAAAGATAAACAGAATATATAGAATTTTAAATGAGGATTTTGCTGGACTTATTAATAGTCCGCAACATTGTTTCACAGATTTCAATTCCACTATCTTTTTACTTAGCATCTCCATTAATCTCATATTCGTTATCCACTCAACATTATTCTCCATATTCATAAATTTAAAAACTTCCTTTAAATTAAAAATAAAAAATTTTACCTTGACCAAAATTTAAACAACTTATTATGAAAACTCTTCTATTAATTGCAATCACCTCAATATTGTTAAGCTTCAGCACAAAATCCCTGAAGGCTCAGTGGTCAGCAAACTCAATGGAAAACACAACCGTATGCGATCTTGATAACAGACAAACCTTGCCTAAGGTCGGCGCGACCAGCGACGGCGGCTGTTTCATCAGCTGGTTTGATTCAAGAGGCAACGGGCAGTACAAAGTTTATCTCCAAAGACTTAATGGACAGGGAGTAAAACAATTTGCAGCCGACGGGCTTCTGATCAGCGATAAACCTCAGAACTCCTACCTTGGAGATTATGATCTCGAGGTAGACGGAAGCGATAACGCGATCATTGTATTTCCCGACAGAAGAAATTCCGGTGCCGATACCATACTTAATCCGTTCGCATACAAGATCTCTTCAACCGGAGAATTTTTATGGGGTCCCGATGGAGTGACCATCTCAACCAATGCAAACGCTTACCAGGTCTGGCCCAAAGCAGCAGTCCTGAGTGACGGAAGCGTTGCGATCGTATGGTGGTATATAAATACGGCAGAAAGAAATTCATGGATAACTATGCAGAGACTTAATTCCGCAGGGGTTCCTCAATTTACAAATCCGATAAACATACAGGATCCCGGCGGTAAAAGGTATCAGTATCCGGATGTCTGCGCGGCAGATAATGGAAATTTTATCCTCAGCTGGGTTTACGGTCCTAAAGATACCGTTGGAAGTTTTGTTCCTGATAATGTTTCCATTTTTACAGGCAAATATAATTCAAGCGGAAGTGCGCTATGGGGTTCAAGTACAATTGTTTATACAAACACCGGCAATCACGTTCCGATCTACTCGGTTCCAAGAGTTTATTCCGATAACAACGGCGGCGCTCTTTATTCCTACTTTACTGACGAAACCTCTGTCTTGTATTCAAGTGCACAGCGATATAATTCTTCCGGAACAGCTTTATTCCCGGCAAATGGAAGTGAGGGATCAACCAATGCATCTTATGATCATGTAGAACCTTGCCTGACTTACATGAGCAGCACAAATGAAACATATATTTTCTGGACTGAAGCGGATGCCGGTACACAAAGTCATCAGGCGGTTTTCGGTCAGAGATTTTCTTCCGCCGGTGCAAGAATGTGGGGTAACAATGGTATCGGTTTTTCCCCGCTTGATGAAGTTGCAGTATTTGGTATCAGCTGTTTTGCACGTGATACAAACGTAGTTGTTTTTTATGGGACGGATCCGTTTGCCAGTGTTAACACCACTCTCAAATCTTTCAGAGTAGGGAAAAGCGGAGTATCAAACTGGGCAGGAGGAACTATAAATGTTTCAAATGCTGTCAGCGCTAAAGGATATATTGTGGGATCCATGGCCGGCAACACCGGAGTGACAATTGCTGCATGGGAAGACAGCAGGAATTCTTCTGGTCCGAAAGACGGCGGTATCTATGCTCAGAATATAAATTATAACGGAACCATAGGACCCGTAGGTATAACCCAGATCTCCACTATTGTTCCCGATAATTATTCTTTGAATCAGAATTATCCCAATCCTTTCAACAGCAGTACGGTCATTGAATTCAGGATCAAAGAAAACGGGAATTATAAATTTGAAATATTCGACATGCTTGGAAAAAAGATCGATGAAGTGTTAAATGAATATAAGACTGCAGGCAGTTACAAAGTTTATTACAACCCGCAAAATATTTCATCGGGGGTTTATTTATATAAACTTTCTTCTGACAAAATTAATCTTACGAAAAAATTTATTCTGGTGAAATAATTTTATTTTTATTTGATGAAAAAAAAATCTTAGCCCGCGATTTAGTTCGCGGGTTAAGTTTAATTTGCTCAGCAAAAATATAAGAGAGCAGGCGAAAATACAGTTCGTATAGCCTGTTGATTGAATTGAAAATAGACGGAATAATATGTATTTTTCAGTAAATTTAAATCAAATTATAGCAAATGAAATTTTCCGTGACAGGTGATAAACTTGTAGATTATCTTTCAAAGCTAAATTCTGTAATTCCTACCCGTTCACCTCTTCCGATCCTTGATAACATTTTATTTGAGTTAAATGGAAACGAACTAAAACTTCTTGCGTCTGATCTCGAGATCTTTATAAGAACAACACTGGAAGTTGATGGGAAAAAAGACGGCCGTGTTGCCATACCTGCAAAAAAATTGCTGGAGATCTCCCGGACTTTGACAGGAGCAAAGCTTGATGTTGAGGTCAATGAAAAGAACAGGATAACGATCAAGACAAAGAACGGAAAATATACGATCGGCGGCGAGCCTGCTGAAGATTTCCCTGTGCCTGAAGAAAAGTCCGACATGCATAAACTTGAATTTGACGGACATACTTTAAGAAGATGTCTTTCAAAAGTAATTCACGCGGTGAATACGGATGAGCTGAGAAGGAACATGTCGGGAGTTTTACTTGATGTAAACAAGAATGAATTGAAGTTCGTAGCAACAGATGGTTTCAGACTCGGAAAGATGATTAAGGATAATTTCAAAATGCAGTCTGAAGTTGAAGAAAAAATTATTGTACCTCTTAAGACAAGCAACCTTATACTGAGATTGAATAACAATGACGATTCAGTTATTGACTTCGACGAGAATGATCTGAAGATATCATTTGCTGATGTGGAAATTTATTCGAAGCTGATAGACGATACATTTCCAAGTTATGAGAATGTGATCCCGGGCGATAACGATAAGATATTAAAGATAAGCAAGAGTGAATTATCAAATTCCCTTAAGAGGGCTTTGATATTTGCCGATGTTATTACCAAGCGTGTCAGGCTTGAGATCGGAAATAATTCGATGACAATTAAGGCCGACAATCCGGAGATTGGATCTGAGGGAGAAGAGACCATTGATTGTAATTTTGTAAGCAATTCAGACGACGAAGATTTTGACAAGAAACCTTTTATAATAGCTTTCAATGCCGGCTATCTTCTTGATGCCGTTTCTCAGATGGAGACAGATGAGATCAACATCAGCTTCGGAAGTCCGTCAAAAGCTGCTATCACTACACCTTCGCAGCAACTGGAAAATGAGAATTTTATTGAACTTATTATGCCGGTCAGAGTCGGCTAAGACGTTTTATTTACTATAGATATATTTTTCCTTCCCGCAATAATTTCTCAGTATGAGCAGATATTTATCTCAAATTTTATTTGATCACATACACAGCAGCAGTTTAAGATATGATCTTAAAAAGAATAGTATTAAAAAATTTCAGGAACTATGGCCGGCAGGAATTTAATTTTAACGATAAGTTCAATTTTATTTACGGTAATAATGGTCACGGAAAAACAAATATACTCGAAGCGGTTTCTTACACAACATTCGGAAAAAGTTTTTTAGGCTCAGCGGAATCCGACTGCATCAGGTTCAGCGAAGATGAATTTTTTATTGAGGCTGAATTTGAGAATGATCTTGAGAACAGGTTCAATATAGTTGTCAATTATAATTTACCCGGTAAGTCCAAAACAATACATCTTAACAAGGAAAAAGTAACGGCTTTTTCATCCAAACTCTTTGGAAGATTTCCTTTGGTGTTTCTTTCACCGAAAAGTCTTGGTATTACTTACGGTAATCCTTCTGAAAGAAGAAAGTTCTTTGATATACTGATCTCTCAGGTGAGCAGGCTGTATCTTGATTATTTAAAAGACCTTGCGAAGATCCTGAAGCAGAAGAATGCATTGTTAAGGGATCATTCATTGTTCAGAAAATATTCATCGGGAGAACTGAACGATCTTATGTATTCCTATAATGAAAAGCTCATCGAGATCTCTTCAAATATTATTTATAAGAGGTTGGCATTTCTGAATGAATTTGATAATTATTTCAGAAAGAATTTTTCAGGCCTTATAGTCAATGATCACAAAGCTCATATCATTTATAGCTCAGATGCTTTGAGTGATATCGATCTCTCAGGCTGCAAACCTGAAATGAATGTACTAAAGAAAAAGATGGAAGAGCTTATATACGGAAAGTTTGATGAAGAGATCAGCAGGGGTTCGACACTTGCGGGTCCTCAGCGCGACGATTACATCTTCAGACTTCAGAAGATCCATGATACAAAAGAAGAATTTTTTGATCTAAGGAATTTTGCTTCGCAGGGCGAGCATAAGACCTTCCTGGTCGCATTGAAGCTTTCGGAATATGATTATTTAAAAGATAAAAAATCCACAAGCCCGGTTTTGCTCCTGGATGACATACTGTCGGAACTTGATGAGAACAGGGTTTCGAAAATTATTTCTCATTTAAAAGAGTACGGACAAATTTTTTTAACAACTACTGACCTGTCATATACGCAAAATCTTAAAAGTTTTTATGATGACAATGAGATCTCAGTTTTTCAAATTGAACAGGGAGAATTAGTCTCAGAATAATGAAAAGCATCGAAACAAAAACTCGTTTCAATAAGGCTGTCTGCCTCAAAAGTGAGCTGGATAACTTCATGAATTATATCGGCCTGGATTCCAGGATGCAGGAGATGCAGATACTGAAGATCTGGAGCAGTTGTGTGGGTGAAGCAATTGCTAAATATTCCGCCCCGCAGGAGATAAGAAAAAATAAATTATTTGTACAGGTTGAAAATGCGGCATGGAGATACGAGCTTTCATTGAAAAAAACGGAGATCATCGAAAAATTAAATCAGAATTTAAAAAAGAAATTAATCAAAGATATTATTTTTATTTAACAATCTTTTAATTAAACTATGGCAAAAAATAAAGCGGAGAACACAGGGACATATGATGCAGGTGACATTCAGGTTTTAAAGGGACTCGAACATGTCCGCAAAAGACCCGCAATGTATATAGGAGACATTTCAGCCCGCGGATTGCATCACCTTGTATATGAGGTCATTGACAACGCGATCGACGAAGCGCTTGCAGGATATTGTGATAAGATCACTTTGACTATAAATAAGAACAGTTCAATAACCGTCACAGACAACGGACGCGGTATCCCTACTGAAGTTCATCCGACAGAAAAGATATCAGCTCTGGAAGTTGTAATGACGCAGCTTAATGCAGGGGGAAAGTTCAACAGGGACAGTTACAAAGTATCCGGCGGTCTGCACGGTGTCGGTGTTTCAGTGGTTAATGCTCTGAGTGAATATCTTGAAGCTGAAGTTGTGAGAGATGGAAAGATTTATTATCAGAAATATAAAAAAGGTGTCCCTGAAGGTAAAGTAAAAGTCATTGGCAACGCTAAAAAGACCGGGACTAAAATAACTTTCTATCCTGACTCGGAAATTTTCAAAGTGATACTTTTTAAATTTGAAACACTTGAAGAAAGATTAAGAGAGCTGGCATATCTTAACAAAGATCTTACTATAATTATCAGGGACGAACGGGATAAACTGAGGGAAGAAGAGTTTCATTATAAAGGCGGTATAATTGATTTTGTGAAATATCTGGATGAGTCCGAGAAAACTATAATGAACAAACCAATATTCATTTCCGGAGAAAAAGAAAATGTACAGGTAGAAGTCGCGTTCCAGTACAACCTTTCATACAATGACAACACATACACATTTGTAAACAATATCAATACCCATGAAGGCGGAACACACCTCGAAGGATTTAAAGCTGCACTGACACGAACTCTTAATAACTACGCAACAAAAAATAATCTTATTAAAAATGATAAGATAACTCTGACGGGGGATGATTTCAGGGAAGGACTTACATGCGTGCTAAGCATCAAGGTTCCCGAGCCGCAGTTTGAAGGACAGACAAAGACAAAGCTTGGCAACAGCGAGGTAAAGGGAATTGTTCAGGTGATCACCGGAGAGACCTTAAGTAATTTTCTTGAAGAGAATCCGTCAATCTCAAAAAAGATCATTGAAAAAGTTGTCGTCGCTGCAGAAGCCAGGTTAGCTGCGCGGCAGGCAAGAGAGCTTACCAGAAGAAAGAACGCACTGGATCTGGGCGGACTTCCGGGCAAGCTTGCTGACTGTTCAATAAAAGATCCTTCACAATGCGAACTGTATCTTGTTGAGGGTGATTCAGCGGGCGGCTCAGCCAAGCAGGGACGTGACAGAAGATTTCAGGCAATACTGCCTCTGCGGGGTAAGATACTTAATGTTGAAAAAGCACGAATAAATAAAATTCTTGAGAACGAAGAAATACGTTCTATTGTGACCGCCATTGGCGCGGGACTTGGTAACTCCGATGAATTCGATGAATCAAAAATAAGATACGATAAGATAATTCTGATGTGCGACGCCGACGTTGACGGATCGCATATACGCACACTTTTGCTTACATTTTTTTACCGGCATATGAGAGAAATTGTGGAGACTCAAAGATTATATATCGCGCAGCCCCCTCTTTATAAAATAAAAAAAGGTAAGACTGAACTTTATGCATATGACGATGCGGAGCGTGATGAAATACTGAAATCATTTAAAGTTGATAAGAATGCTGTAGTCATTATTGAGAACGCAGAAGAAGGCAGCAGCGAGTCAACTAATCCAAAGGGAATTAACATTTCAAGATTCAAAGGATTGGGAGAAATGAATCCCGAGCAATTATGGAGCACAACAATGAATCCTGAAACAAGAACGATAGTTCAGGTGACAAATGAAAATGCTGCCGCGGCGGATAAGATATTCAGAGTGCTGATGGGGGAGGAAGTTGAGCCAAGAAGAAAATTCATTGAAGAGAACGCGAAGTATGCGAACCTTGATGTATAGGATCATCTCATAAAATTAATTTTATTTGGAAGAAATAATAAAGGCAGTTGTTCTTGGAATAATACAGGGCGCGACTGAATTCATACCTGTGAGCAGTACAGCTCATCTGAGAGTGATCCCGGCGCTTCTGGGGTGGAAGGATGTAGGAGCAGCCTACAGCGCCGTCATACAGATCGGAACACTGATAGCGACACTCATCTATTTTAAAAATGATATTCATCATCTCACGCAGGGATTCTTTCGTGCATTTAAGCAAAAAGATTTTCTGACAAATTACGAATCAAGAATTTTCCTTCTTATAATTTTAGGAACAATACCCATTTCAATTTGCGGATTGTTATTCAAAAGATTTATTGAGGGAGAAGCCAGAGGGCTTTATGTTATAAGCGCTGCATTGATCTTACTTGCGGTCGTTCTTTTCATCGCGGAGAAGGTCAGCAAGAAGGAAAAAGACTTTAAGGATATTTCGGTCAAAGACGGAATAGTGATCGGATGCGTGCAGGCGCTCGCTCTGATCCCGGGAAGTTCAAGAAGCGGGGTGACGATCACCGCAGGACTTTTCAGAGGATTAAGAAGAGATGTAGCCGCGAGATATTCATTTCTGCTGAGCATACCGGCTATCGGTCTCAGCGGGCTTTATGAATTGTACAAAGAGAGACAGATGCTCCTTCATGAAAATTTTCTCAGCCTCGCGATCGCAACCGTAGTTTCAGGAATAGTCGGATATCTTTCGATCAGATTCCTGATCTCCTATCTCAAAACAAGAAGCAACCTTATCTTTATAATTTACAGGATCGTGCTTGGTATAATAATTCTGATACTTCTTTCAAAAGGGATACTGAGCAATCTCGAGTAAACCTCCCTCTCTGTTTAGCTGCAAAAACTAATTACATGTCAAAAAATGGAACGCGGATAACACAGATTTAGAGCTGATTATCACTGATCTTAGAGATTTTTTTAAAATATGCGCTTTTCTATTTAAAATAAATTTACTCTTACTAATTTAAATAAATTTTATGTTTGAGATGAACTTGAAAATATAAAAGAAATCAGCGTAAATCAGTTTTCCTCCGTGTCATCCGCGTTCAATCAAAAAAATTTCGTGTAATTAGCTGCAAAGATTGAGAATCATTTTGTGCTTTCTATTGTTAGATTATCTGCGAAAATTAATTTTAAAATAAACCATATATGAAAGCAAAACATTTTATAGCAGCCGCATTATTACTCATAGCTTTTACTTATTCATACAGCCAGTCATCATACAGCTTCAACGAAGGATTAGACGTGGCAAAGTCATCCGGTAAGAAAATATTTTTAGATATTTCTTCGGGTTCAGACAGCTGGAGCAAAAAGATGGATTCCGAAGTTTATTCTTCTTCGGGTGTGCAGAGTGCTTTATCAAATTTTGTTTTCATCAAACTGGATGCGGACGGTTCCGGAAAATACAAATACAGCAATAAGAGTTATACCGCTGCAGAGCTGGCTTCTTCTTTCGGAGGCACAGGCTATCCTACCTTTGTTTTCCTGAATTCCGACGGTTCGGTAATAAAATTTAAATACAACGGTTCAGAAGTTTCAAATGTTTCAGGATTTATCGGAGAGAATGATTTTACTGAAATGCTGAACTACTTTTCTCAGAATAAATACAAGGATACCGACCTCTCAACGATCTTCCAGAACTGACGGAAATTATTTTTTGAATTTAGCTTTCAGTTTCCTGAGAACATCATCTGGCACAAACTCCTCTACGTTTGCATTGTAAGAAGCAAGCTCTCTTACCAGTGATGAATTGAGATAGGAATATTTTTCATTGGGCATCAGGAAGATGGTGTTTATCTCCGGATTTATTTTTTTATTTGTTAGCGACATCTGAAATTCATATTCGAAATCTGAAATTGCCCTCAGCCCTCTTACTATCACTTTCGCTTTTTTACGCTCCGCGTATCTGACAAGCAGACCATTAAAAGAATCGACTTCTATATTTTTAAGATGAGACGTGACATTAACTATCATATCGCGTCTTTCCTTTTCCGAAAATAAAGGCCTCTTATTTTTATTTACTGCGATCGTTACGATCACTTTTTCAAACAGCTCACAGGCTCTTTCAATAATATCAAGATGCCCGTTTGTAACCGGATCAAATGTTCCCGGGTATATCGCGATAATGTTTTTCATTCAGCAATTTTATTTTCGAAATCAAACATAGTGAAATTTACAGAGCCAACTTTCTTTTTTGAATATACATATTTTTCGAATGCAGGATCGGACTCAAACGTTCCGGAATGCTCTAGCACTGTCTCAGTCTTCATATCCGATAATTTTTTAATCAGCCTGTCATACTCGCCGAAATCGTAAGGCGGATCGCAAAGTATCAGGTCAAATTTAATTTCAGAATGACTGCTAAGAAAACTTAAAACATCAGACTTAACTATCTTACTTTTATCATGCAAGCAAAGCTGTTCAACATTTTTTTTTACAATATCAGTATGCCTGTCGACGAAGTAACACATTTCAGCTCCTCTGGAAATACACTCAAGACCCAGATTTCCTGTTCCGCAAAAAAGATCGAGACAGGTCATACCGTCAAAGTCTATCCTGTTGTTGAGTACATTAAACAATGTTTCCTTGGCCCGGTCAGAAGTAGGTCTGATATCGTTTGAATCAGGCGACTTTAGAATTCTACTTTTATGTGTTCCGGAAATTATTCGCATTTAATTAATTAGCTCCGCTGTTTTTTAATGCCAGGCCGTAGAGAGCAGAAAATTTTGGATCATCATCATTCCTGTAACTTATGACTGAAGCATCTTTAATTCCCAGTGTTTCATCAAGAAATTTTATTACAGCGTGAGTATTTTCATTCCCATATAAAAAGATCTTTCCGGTCTTTGAAAAACCGGTATTGTAAAAATTCAACTGCCTTATGAGATGATTTCTGAAATTCTTTCCGTCAAAAATCTCATAATCATAATTTTTCAGATAGCCGTCACAGATCATGCTGAAATCAAGACGGTTATCCTTGCAGCCGATTATTAGAATGGTATTATCATTAACCGCTCCGGGATGATTTTCCTTTAAATATTTCTCAACCGTAAAGTGATCAATTTCAATATTCCTTACTTTGATGTTGCAGCCGTTGCAGAGGAATTTTATGAATGCGATTACATTTTTATTTACTGCGATCAGAAGAGCCTCATCAATGCTTTCACTATAATTGTTATTTCTGAGCCTGTAATACTTAATATTAAAATCCTTATAGGTTTCCGGGTAATAATTAGAAAGCTCCCACAGGATATGCGAACTGATGCTGCTTTGATCTTCATTGAAAT
>JBDTLQ010000020.1:0-14970 GCA_039934715.1 Ignavibacteria bacterium
GTAGGGATTAACTTTCAATGTAATGCTCATGCCATTGCTGCCGCCTTTGTATCTCCTTATCCATCTTTCCATCCTGTTCATGAATGTAGATTTCGACTGCACGTGCCCGGTGCCGCGGCACATCGGACATATATCAGATATGCTGTGAATGATATTCTGTCTTATTCTTTGTCTTGTTATTTCAACAAGTCCGAATTCGCTTACCGGAAGTATGGTTGCCTTCGCTCTGTCATTCTTAAATTCTTTTCTTACTTCTTCATACAGTCTTCGCCTGTTCTTCTCATCATAGAGATCAATAAAGTCTATTACAATAATTCCGCCGATGTCTCTCAAACGGATCTGCCTGACTATTTCTTTCGCGGATTCAAGATTTGTATTTAGAGAATTAACTTCCTGATCTTTGTGACGAGCATATTTTCCGCTGTTCACATCGACAACTGTCATCGCCTCCGTTGCTTCTATTATAATATATCCGCCGTTCTTCAGCCAGACCTTTCTCTGAAGAGATTCCTCTATCTGCTTTTCAATATTGTAAACATCAAACAGCGGCTGATCACCTGAATATGGTTCTACCTTTTCGGAAAATTCCGGAGAAGTGTCATCAACGTACAGCTTAATGTCTTTGAATATTTTTTTTGAATCAATGATAACCTTTGAAATATCTTCCTTAAAAAGATCTCTCACGACTGATGAAGTAGTGGAAACATCTTTATGTAGGATAAGAGGGGATTGCGTGGTTTTTAATTTTGCCTGAATCTCATTCCATGTTTTTATAAGAGAGTTGAGATCATCAAGAATAAGACTTTCATCCTGACCTGCAGCGACTGTCCTGATTATTATGCCGAAGCCTTTCGGAAGAGTTGACTTCACAATGCTTCTAAGACGGCGCTTTTCCTTCGGGCTGTAGATCTTTCTCGACAGTCCTATCTTTTTTTCAAACGGTATTAAGACTAAATATCTTCCGGGGATGGAAACTTTTGAAGTGACGCGGAATCCTTTGGTGCCGACGGGCTCCTTGGTGATCTGCACAATTATATCCTGACCTCTCTCGAGATTAGGATTTGAATTTCTTCCCTGCTCGGGTTTTTTATATACAGGCTGTGTTTCTTCCTCTTCTTCTTCATCAACCTCTTCAATATCAGAGTCATCACCAATGATGGATGAATATTCTTCGAGTGAGCTTCCTATATCCGAGAAATGAAGGAATGCGTCCTGCTGAAAGCCAAGGTCAATAAAAGCTGCACGAATGCCGGGGATCACCTTTCCGACCTTGCCTAAATAAATATCTCCAACATTTCTTTCTTTATCGGGAGTATCGAGAAAAAATTCGGCGAGCTTTCCGTCTTCAGTGATTGCAATTCTTACTTCTTCTGCAATTGAATTGATCAGTATAACTTTTTTCATAATTTCATTGGTGTAGTCATTCTGTGCCTACGAATTCATCGAAGCTAAAAACTCTTTATTGGATTTTGTTCCTTTTAATTTTCCTAACAAGAATTCCATTGCTTCCACGGGATTATAATCAGAAAGCAGCTTTCTTAAGAGCCACACCCTGTTCAGAATCTCCGGGGTTAATAACAGCTCTTCCTTTCTTGTACCGGATTTATTCAGGTCAATTGCAGGGAATACTCTTCTGTCTGAAATTCTTCTGTCGAGAACAATTTCCATGTTACCCGTTCCTTTGAACTCTTCAAAAATAACTTCATCCATTCTGCTGCCTGTTTCAATCAACGCGGTCGCGATAATAGTCAGACTGCCTCCTTCATCAATATTCCTTGCAGCCCCGAAAAATCTCTTCGGCTTGTGAAGAGCATTTGCGTCAACACCTCCGGATAATATCTTTCCACTGTGAGGGATAACAGTATTATGCGCTCTTGCAAGACGTGTTATACTGTCAAGCAGTATCACGACATCTTTCCTGGCTTCTATCAGACGCTTTGCTTTTTGCAGAACGATCTCCGAAACCTGTACGTGTCTTTCAGGCGGTTCATCGAACGTTGAGCTGATTACTTCAGCGTTCACATTCCTTTCCATGTCCGTCACTTCTTCCGGACGTTCATCAATGAGTAATACTATAAGGTGAACTTCAGGATGATTCTTTGTAATGCTGTTTGCAAGTGTCTGCAGTAAAATCGTCTTACCGCTTTTCGGCGGAGAAACTATCAGACCTCTCTGTCCTTTACCTATCGGTGTGAACAGATCCATGATGCGCATTGAATACTCACCCGGCGCTGTTTCAAGGTTCAATTTTTCTTCCGGATACAGCGGAGTCAGATTATCAAATAAAATCCTGTCTCTTATCGTATCGGGATTTTCAAAATTAACCGCTTCTACTTTCAGCAGCGCGAAAAATCTTTCACCTTCTTTCGGAGGTCTTACCTGTCCGCTGACGGTGTCGCCTGTCCTCAGTAAAAACTTTTTTATCTGTGAAGGTGATACATAAATATCATCGGGTGACGGAAGGTAATTGTAATCAACTGAGCGGAGGAAACCGTAACCATCGGGCAGAACTTCAAGTACTCCTACTGCAAAGGCAAATCCGTCTTTCTTTGTTTGGGCTTCAATGATCTTAAAAATCAGCTCTTGCTTTTTAAGATCGCTGTAGCCGGATACTCCAAGATCCTTCGCGATCTGTATGAGCTCAGATACTTTCCTTGATTTAAGATCGGTTACATTTTTAGTATCCGAAAACGAGGCAGTTGCTTTAGTGGTGCTGGTAGTGCTTGTGGTGTTATTCTTTGTGTCCATTTTATCTTCCTTTCGTGAGAGGGTATGATCCGAGGGATGCTCTTTAGTTATATTAATTTAAATGTGTGTATTAATTTATAAATGTGATGAATTCAATAGATTTCAATAATATTCCTTAGAAGTCTTAAGGGGTGATTATCTGATGCGGACAAAACTATTACATATATTAAAAAGTATCAAGTTATAAATATTTGTTTTCTGATAAATCTAAGATTTTGAATTGAACACCCGCTTCGCAGAGCGAATACGAGGAGAGCGGATGACACGGAAGAAACTGACTTACACTGATTTCATTTTAATCTTCAAATTCGGCTCAACCCTTATTTTTTGTTGTGCACTCATATACTAATGATTATAATCTGATTAAAATTGAAATTACGGAGTCAAATATATATTTTGAATTATATGAAGAGAATTAAGATCCCCGTAAAAAAAAAAAGAACCAATAAGGAAAGTTATGAAAAGTATAATTTTGAAAAGAACTTTAAGCCCGGGAAGATCTTAAAGATCATCTTCTATTCTCTTGTAATAATTTTACCAATCATCCTCGCATTAAACTACCTCAGATTTTCTTACAGACAAAACGGAGTTTTAAGTTTTCCTCTTGATGATCCGTGGATCCATCTTACTTTTGCCAAGAACTTAGCTCATTATTTTAGTTTTTCTTATTTTAAAAATGAAATGGTCACCGCGGGTTCAACCTCTCCATTATATACATTCATAGTGTCAGCGATGTTTCTGATCAAGAGCAATGAAATGTATATAAGCTTTGCTCTCGGGATCGGATTTTTTTCGGCAGCCTGCTATTCTTTTTTTAAACTAGCGATAATTGAATTTAATAAAGAAATAATCTTCGCACTTTTATGCACCGGCATTCTCATAATGGATAAATGGATAAACCTTATTGCCGACTCCGGAATGGAAACGACGATGTACATATTCATTTTGATACTGTGTGTGTATTTCTACAAGTCACGGAAGGCGATACCGTTCGCGATATTGCTGGGACTCGTGATGTGGGCAAGACCTGACGGTCTGGTTTTCATAATTGCCGTGATCATTGATTACATCTTAGTAAAGATCTATTCTAAAAATCAATTCAGCTTAAAATTATTTTCACAAAGTGATCTGAAAAAGATTGCAATAATATTTCTGGGACTTCTGGGATTGTACTTCTTATTTAACTACATGCTCTCCGGTTCACTCCTGCCGAATACATATAACGCGAAACTTGCCTACTATTCACCCGAAACACGAAGCAGATGGGATTTTCTGAGATTCGAGGTCTGGGCTTACTTTAAATACGGATCATATTATGTAGTGATGATCGGATTCATATTCACCTTTTTGAAATTCATTTACGACATTTATAAAAAGACATACAATCAGAATACTATATATATATTATTCGGCCTGGCATTGGTTTTCATTTACTTTATGAAGCTTCCTTATGCTCACAGGTTCGGCAGATACATGATGCCTATCATACCGTTCTTTATTCTTGCCGCGGTGATCGGGTTCAGAGATCTCGCGAGAATAATAAATAAGTACACTACGAATGAACTCTTCGCGAAGAGCTTATTCTATATCCTGATCGGGATCGTCTATTTTATGGGCATCGGTAATTATGAAGAAACAAAAGAGCTTTATGCGGCAAATTGTAAATATATTTATGACAGACAGGTAACAGCTGCAAAATGGCTGCAGCAATATACAAATGAAAATGATGTCATCGCAACTCACGATGTCGGCGCTATAGGTTACTATTCAAATAGAAAGATCGTTGATGTGGCAGGCCTTGTAACTCCGGATCTTATCAACAAGATCGGAGATATTGACTACGTAAAATACATGCAGCAATACATGAAGGATAAAGGAGTCACTTATCTCGCCTTTATCAGGGAGTATAACCGCGTATCTAACCAGGCGCCTCTGCTGCAGACACCTGATAATATTTCTCCCGAGATAATGGAGGTTTTTAAATATCACCCGGATACCACTGAGATATTATCAAAAGAAGGAAATTCACTTATAATGAATCTTGAAACCCTTGCGAGCCAGAAAGCATCGCAGCAGCTGATCTATGTTTCAAGAAGGATGCTTGAGGTAGAACCGAGAAGTTCATATGCATATTATCTGATCGCTTATGCTTATCAGTTGTTAGAGGATGAGGTCAACTACGAAAAGAGCATGAGAAAGGCTATCGAACTTTATCCTGATTTTAAAGAGGCTCACTTTTATTATGGTGTTCATCTCCGTGAAACCGGCAGGAATGAAGAAGCGAGGCAGCAGTTCATGAAGGTTCTTGTGCTCGATCCTAATCATCAGCAGGCGAAAACTAATTTAAAACTTGTAGAAGATGCTCTTCTTCAGGCACAGACCGGAGAACCGAAATCATTATACAAATAATATCATTATGTATATTCTGATTTAACCGGTGCGAATTGTTTAGTGAAAGTATTTCTACATAAAATTAAAAAGCTATATAAGTATTTAATATCTGTCAATCTTCTTCTGATCTTCTTTATAATATTCCAGATATTTTATTCAAAATATTACTGGGACGGTGATCCGGAAAAGAGATTCGATATTGAACAGGGAAAAAATTTAGATGAAATAATTTCCGATCTCAAAAGCGCGGATATAATTGCCGATCCGCTCCTTTTCAAATTAGCTGTCAAACTTTCCGGCAAGGAAAGCCAGATCATTTCAAGAACTTACCTGTTCAAGAACGGGATGAACAACTCCGAACTTCTCACACAGCTCACAGATAAAAACAATAATCAGCTGGTGCGCTTCACTGTGCCGCCCGGCTATACGATCAAACAGATCGCGAAGCTTGCCGAGAAAAAACTTTCACTTTCAAAAGATAAATTCATAACGGAGGCTTCAAATGATTCCCTCATCAGACTGCTTGAGTTAAAAGACACTATCAAAAATCTTGAAGGCTTTCTCTTTCCTGATTCATATGATGTTTCACCTTCCATCACCGAAAAAAAATTAGTACAGCTTTTGTATAATGAATTCAGAAAAAAGGTATTGGATGATGATAACATTATGGTAAAGATTAAAGAGCAGAATACAACTTTAATAAAAGCGCTTACATTGGCATCCATTATAGAAGGCGAGACCCGGCTTGAAATCGAAAAACCTGTCATTGCCGGAGTTTATTTAAACCGTATCAAAAAAGGAATGAGGCTTGAAGCGGATCCGACGGTTCAGTATGCGCTGCCTGACGGACCAAAGTCCAGGCTTTTGTATGAAGACCTGAAAATAAATTCTCCTTATAATACATATATTGTTAAGGGTTTGCCGCCCGGTCCGATCAATAACCCCGGGTTATCAGCACTTAACGCGGCGCTTAACCCGGATGAGAATAAATTTCTTTTCTTTGTTGCCACCGGCGAAGGCGGTCATAAATTTTCGGAAAATTATGAGGATCATCTCAAAGCCATAATAGAATATAAGAAAAGACTAAAACAGAACAGTAAAGATAAATAACTCAATTTCAATATTGAACCGGGACACAAAAATATTATTTTCTCTTTTTCAGAAACTCGATTACAGGGATAAGGAAAATTCCGGAAAGAAAAGAGTGATAGGGATTATTGCGGCTTATCTGTTCTCAAACACAATTGTGTCGTATAATTTTTTTCTGACATTTGATGAAAGAAGTTTTGTCATCATGGCATTTACTTCCAACTTATTTCTGTTCTCGATCATTGTACTGAGTGACTTCAGCAACTTGTTCCTCGCGGGAAGAAGCAGCAGTGTGCTACGGACGCTGCCTGTTACCGATAAGAGTATTTTTACAGGTAAATTTTTGTCGGCTGCATTGTACCTGCTTATATTCATCTTCGCGGCTTCAATACCTCAGATAATTTTTTTTTACAATATAGATCACAGCATTTCAAAGACAATTGCCTTTATTGTTTCGGACATATTGTTCTGCTATTTCGCCGCAGGAGTTTTGATACTGATCTATATATTTTCGTTAAGATTTTTTAAAAGCAAAGCGTCACTGATCCTTAATACGCTGCAGATCGGCTTTTTTATTTTTGTTTTCTATTCATCTACACTTTCTTCACGTGTCGCGTCACAGCCCGGCGGGTTCCTCTTAAAACGAAGTATCACTGAACTGGGTTTTGTTAAATTTCTTCCGCAATATTTATTTTCACTATCTGTCTATGAGATCGGATATTTTATACTTTGTACTGCGATAACGATCACGTTATATTCAATTATATATTTCCTGATATCGGGTAAGTATTATTTTTTTCTTGATACACTGACGACTCTCAACAAGAAATATACTTCAAAGTCAAAACTGAATCTTGATTTTGTAAAAACTTTTATTGAAAAATATGTTCTCCGTAACAATTATGAAATAGCCTCATTTAATCTTGTCAAGAATGAACTGCAGAATTCCCGATTTCTCCGTATAAAATATATTCCCATTTTGTTTATGCCGGTTTTGTTTGTGGTAATTGGTTTGTTGTCGGATCAGAGCTACATGCTTTTTTTTGATAAACCGGGGAATGAAAGTTCATTCTTCAAGACTGTCATTCCGGTATTAAGCCCATCGATAACATTCATTCTGCTGATGTGTTCAAGGATCCTTATCTCGAACACAAAAATTCTTGATGAGAACAGCTCCGAAACTGAATGGATATATGAAACGCTTCCCATTAAAGAAAAGCGCCGGATCATAATAGGAGCGAATAAATTTGTTTATGTTTTTTTTATCGTGCCGCCGCTTGCAGTCATCATGATCCTTCTGAGTTTTAAAGCTGATCTTCAAACAGTTTTTTTGAATGTTATTTTTGTTTTAACAGGTATCTATTTTATAAATTCAGTCGGCTCGTTATTTGATAAAAAATATCCGTTCACTCTTGAAAGTGCCAGATACAATTCAGCTTCAAGGTTCATTGAAATATTCCTGTCAATGATACTCGGGGCGATTTTGTTTTTGATTCAGATTTTTGTTTTTCAAAATACTATATTTGTAATATCTTGTGTAATCATTTTTGTTACCGCATCCATTCTATTAAACAGAAAATAAAAAAACTCTATGCCGAGGGAAAAATCATCACCGACTGTTCAGCCCGAAACTTCGCCTCTGATCAAAGCATGTGAAGGCGAAGGAAAGAATGTCATACTTGCAATGACAGGTACAAGCGGCGCCATTTACGGACTCAGGATACTCAGAGCGCTGATCATGAATAATTTCAATGTTGATCTCATACTTTCGGAATACGCGGTGTTTACCATATACAATGAATGCGGTGTTGAGATCACGCAATCGAATATGACATCAATCTTCCCTGAACTGCTGGTAACAAAATCAACAGTAAGATTTCATAATAATCTTGATCTGAAATCCGAGATCTTTACAAATAAATATAGCTGTCACGGAATGATAATCGCTCCATGCGCGATGGGGATCATAGGGGGAATTGCTAACGGTGAGTGTGAAAACCTTATCGAAAAATCAGCGGACTACGCTTTCTCTTATTCAAAGCCCTTGATAATTGTTCCAAGAGAAACACCTGTAAATAAAATTCATCTGGGTAATCTGATAAAGATAATTGACGCGGGAGGAAGCATTGTTCCGGCAATGCCAAGCTTTGAATATAATCCGAAAGATTTTAATGACTTAGCAGATCATATCGCGGGGAGGGTTATGGATCTGATCATTTATAATAACTCGCTGACGTAAAGTTAAAAGTTAAAAGTTAAAAGTTAAAAGTATCAAACTTACCTGTTTGACGATTCACGATTGACTATTCACCATTGACTATTCACCATTGACTATTCACCATTGACTATTCACCATTGACTCTAGAAGTCAAATCCGAAATAGAACTGATGGAATAAATTTCCCTGCAGCTTTTTAAAATTTTCTTCGATCCTCTTACCGATATCATATCTTAAGACAACTAGTCCAAGTACATTCATACGAATTCCTGCACCGATGCTTCCGCGTGTAAAACCGTAATTACTTTTGGTATCCCAGGCATTACCCGCGTCAAAAAATATTCCACCTCTTATACCGGGGAAGTCAAATCCGATCCCGAGAGGAAATCTCAGTGCAACGATATTAAGCAATGGGAATCTCAGCTCGGCGTTTGCCTGCCACATCTTGCTGCCGCGGATAGAATTCTGCGGCCAGCCGCGAAGTGACCAGCTTCCCCCCATAAAAAATCTTCGGGGTTCTTTTCCTTCGTTCATAAAGAACTGTGTACGCAATGCCAGCGCAGTGGGGTTTGCTATGCGAAGATATTTTCTGTAATCAAAAAATATTGAGTAGTAGTTTATGTTCGAGTTAGCGATGTCGGTCGTGTATCCTAATGTCAGGTTTAGTCTTTCTCCATCCATCGGGCCGGTGTATGCCCATAGAGTATTGTCCTTAACATAACTGATGTAATTTGAAAGCAGTAGTGAACGGCTGTTGTCAAGAAAATCATAACTTCTTACTGACTGCGACAGGCCAACTGTCATTTCGATCCTTCTGAAAAAAGACAGCGGGTATGCAAGGCTCAGATAGCCGCCGTATAATCGTTCATAAAATGATGTGTTGTAATCCCTCAGGTCATATCTTCTTCCCGACAAATGATAAACTCCGTATGCATAGTTAAGCCGGTTCTCCGTAGAAATTTTTGAGATCGCAATATTAAAGCTCTTCCAGAATTCCGAATCTCCGTTTGAATTGTTAAATATGAGGAAATAATATTTTTCATTTCCGAGAAGGTCACTCAGTGAAATGATCCCGCCGGTGTTTGCACCGAATACAGGATCAACTGTCAATGCGGTCGTAGCAATGTCCAGAGAAAATCTTTTTTCATAAGTAAGAGTATTTTTCTTCGGTATGCTCGCAACTTTGCTTGGTGCCCAGTTCTCATCCTTGGATTTCAGATCTATTGTTACAGCGGTCTCGCTGCTGTCATATCTTTCTTTTATATGTCTTAGAAGCTTTATATTGATCGAACCTTTTTCAAAAGTAGAAAAAACTATTCTGTCTCTTCCGCACCACTTGGGATCGAAGGCAGCTGTAAGAAAATTTGTGATCTGTTTCATCTCAAAATTTTCATGGCTGATGTTAACAGTGTTTGATACTGAATTGCTGCCCGATTTTACGGGTTCGGAAGAAAGAGGTGATTCAAGATCTATCATCCATATGTTCTGAGGCCCGGCAGCGTTGGATGTGAAGACTATTCTTTTTCCGTCTTCCGAAAAATTAGGAGCATAGTCAACCTGCTCTCCGTACGTCAGGTAATCTATCCCGTTTGTATTGAGATTATAAAGAAATAAATTATAGCTGTTATGTTTACCAAAGGTAGTTCTGTCGGAAGAGAAAACAACTGTGCTGCCGTCAGGAGAAAATTCCGGATCCCTGTCATCATAAAAATCATTGGTCAGTCTTTTCAGATCATTTGTCTGCAAATCGAGGATGTACAGGTCTGTCATTCCTCCAAAATCCGAAGCAGGAAATACTATTTTTTTACTGTCAGAGCTCCAGGAAGGCGATCCTATGCTTACCATATCCTTAAAGGAATAATCCGTCACAATCTTATTTGTTTTTGTATCAAGAATGTGAAGAGCGTCCTCATTGCCCTGCTGGGTTACGAATGCGAGCAGACCCGATTTTGAAACATCAAGCCCCGTTCTGAAGAAATGAAACTCTTCAAATTCATCCGATGATTCACCTTCGATTACACGTTCGGGGTCTTCTCTTGTGTTTATTGAAATTTTATAAATACTGGTGAAGCCCGTCTTGTTGCCTATATAGTAAATTTCCTTTTTGCCGTTAGCATTGGAATAAGTTGGTTTGTGTGCGAAGGATTCTGTTAAGATATTTTCCGTTACCTGTGATGGGTTGTCATAATCCTTCAGCTCCGGGAAATATGTTTTTTCCAGGTGATATAAATACTCTTTATCAAATGAAGAATAATCCATGCCGATCGTCATCCTCATTATATTTGAAAAATTTTCATCCTTCCAGAAGTTTTCCATAAGCTGCAGTATCTTATCCTCTCCGTAAACCTCTGCGATATATCCGCATACATTCTGCCCCATCTTGTACATTAAGTATGATCCGTAAATTCTTTCCCAGTCATTTAATCCCGGCAGATAACCTGTAAGCACCGCGTCTTTCAAAACCATGTCCGCCTGCGTATCCCAATTAGTTGACCAGTATTCTGCAAGACCTTCAGTGAACCATAATGGCGGCGAGCCTCCCTGCGTCTTTCGATGCATCGATAATATATTATTAATTTTGCTCGTCATGAAAACATGGACAAGCTCGTGTCTTATTACATGACGGAATTGTGACAGAGACCCTTCAAACGGAATTACAACTCTTCCTTTTATGAATTCAAAAAATCCGCCCACACCATCGGGAATAAATCCAGAAGTCGTGTTGGTCTGTTTGAAATGAAGTGGTGAAGCATAGAAAATTATCGGTACTGTATCAATCAATGAATGGTTGAATTTCTGTTCATGATCCTTATAAGCTTCTTCTGCAAACGATGCTCCGATCTCGGCAAGCTCTTTCGCCTCTTTATAATAGTAGATCTGAAAATGTTCGGTCTGTAAAATGTGCCATTCAAAATCCGAGTACATGACCTTGTTTCTTCCAAAGTCAACAAACTGAGAATATGTACAGGGTATATTTGTTAAGAGGAGTAAAAGGACTATAGAGAAAAGTTTTAAAGTTTTATTCATACTGCAGAAATTTACGCGATGACCAAAATTATCTTAAATTGTTTTCCGGGTTGTTTTCATTAACAAAAGGAAATGAATTTAAATTACAGTTACAGATGAATTACACGAGGGCTGGTGAATACGGCTGGATTAAAATATATAACTCAAAATCAAATTACCACAGCAATTTGACAGTTAATAGTTAGTAGTAGTTAGTAGTAGTAACCTGATGCTAACTTTTAACTTTTAACTTTTAACTTTTAACTTTTAATTTTTAACTAAATCAGTATCCGATCTTATCCTCCTTCTTTTCCCAATCCTTAAAAACCTGTTTTGCCTCGTCTCTCATCATCCGGACCATTGGGATCACTCTGTCCTCTGCGGCTTTGGAAACTTCATTGTATATAAAGTCATCATCGAAATTTATTTCGGCTGCATCTTCTCTCGTATTGGCGTAATAGATTTTTTTGATCCTTGCCCAGTGAACTGCGGATAGGCACATCGGACAAGGTTCGCAGCTCGTATAGATCTCACATCCTTCCAGTGAAAAAGTATTGAGCTTCTTGCAGGCTAACCTGATCGCGTTTATTTCCGCGTGAGCAGTAGGGTCATTGGTTGAAGTAACTTTATTTGAAGCGGCGGCAATTATCTTTCCGTCTTTCGCTATCACCGCTCCGAAAGGTCCGCCTGTTCCGTCCTCAAGGTTGCTGCGTGAATATTTTATTGCTTCGAGCATGCACTCTTTTGAAAAATCCGGCATATTGAAATTAAAATTTTCTAAAAGAAATTTAACTCTCTGAATTATATTAACCCGTTATTACATTGAGCATTGCTTTATGGATCACCGGATTGTTGGCAGCAAGAATTTCGTGCCCATAAATTGAATATTTTTCTCCTTTGAAATTTGTGACCATTCCGCCGGCTTCCTTTAATATAATATAACCCGCGGCAACATCCCACGCGTTAAGATTGTATTCCCAGAATCCTTCGAACCTTCCGCAGGCAGTCCAGCACAGGTCCAGTGCCGCGGAACCCAGTCTTCTTATCGGAACATCAAGCATTAGAAATTTTTTGAAAACACCTACCGGGTCAGGTTTGTAGCTGCTTGAATTATACGGAAAGCCCGTAACCAGTAAAGATCTTTTCAGATCCTCAGCTTTTGATACCGAGATTTTTACATCATTAAGGAAAGCGCCGTTGTTCTGTTCACCAAAAAAAAATTCACCGGACATTGGATTGTAAACAGCACCCATGATCACTTCGCCGTTTTTTTCTAGAGCGATCGAAACACATGTCAGTGGGATTGAGTGGGCATAGTTGACAGTTCCGTCTATCGGATCTATCAGCCATTTATATTCCGAATCCTGTATCAGCGCGCCCGCTTCTTCCGATAAGATGTAATGTCCCGGAAAATCCTTTTTTATTATTTCAAAGATCTTATCCTCTGATCTTTTATCTATCTCAGTAACGAGATTTGAAACAACATCCTTGCTTGAGACTTTATAATTACCTCCGAAATTTTCTTTTAATATTTTTCCTGCTTCAAGTGCCGCAGTGATCAGAGTATTTTTCATTTATCAGATATTGAATTCAATTCCGTCGTATGCAAGCTCGATCCCTTTTGGTAAGGTTGCATTGATCTTATCGTGGAGTATGTCATGTGTGATGTGAGTAAAGTATGTTCTCTTTGCCTTAACTTTCTTCGCTACTTCGATTGCCTGCTGCAGATTAAAATGCGTGGGGTGCGGTCTGATCCTCAGTGCATTGATCACGAACACTTTCAGATTGTCAAGCTTATCAAGCTCTTCATCGGATATTGCGCTGCAGTCTGTAATGTATGCGAAGTTGTTTATCCGGTACCCGAATATCATCAGATTTCCGTGAAGACATTCGATAGGAATGATCTCTACATCACCGATATTAAATTTTTTATTTTCAATGTAATTGAATTTAACCAGCGGCACCGCGTGATGGCTTATCAGCTCTTCATCAAAAACATATCTGAATGATATCTTCATTTCATCAATAGTTGTTTTGTTTCCGTAAAGCTCAATGACTTTATCGCGCTTCTGAGTTATCTGTCTCAGGTCGTCCATCCCGTTGATGTGATCAACATGATGATGAGTAAAAAGTACCGCGTCGATGTCGTCGATCTTGTTTTTTAACATCTGCTGGCGGAAATCGATTGATGTATCGATCAGTATTTTTTTCCCATTAACATCAATGAATACGGAGGTTCTGAGACGTTTGTCTTTTGGATTAGCTGATACGCAGGTCTCGCATTTACAGCCGATGACAGGAACGCCCTGCGAGGTTCCTGTTCCGAGAATGGTTACTTTCATTAAAATTTTTTAAATGAACTGAATTAGAACAATTTCTCTGTTGCACTTTCTTTATCGACAAGTTCGCGGATGCTTGGCTTCAGGTAAATTCCTTCTACGCCGACCGAAGCGATGCATCTCACGAGTATATTTATTTTTTTATCCTGTTCGAGATTTTTATTCAGAAGAAATAATTTCTGCTCCCTGAGAAGACAATATCCTCCTTTAAAAACTCCTTTCTCGGTACGCACGGATAATCCGAGCTTATTCATAATTTCAATCAGCTCTTCGATCAGTGATTCTTTTTTCTCATCGTTAACAGGTTTAACAGCTTTCTTAATTATCTTTGCCATTCATAAGTTAAAAGTTAAAGGTTAAAGGTTAAAAGTTAAAAGTTAAAAGTTAGAAAGCTAGAAAGTTAAAAGCTAGAAAGTTGTAGGTTAAGATCTGACAGTTAAAAGTTAATATTAAGTTACTATTCTTTCCGGACCATCTCAGTTTCTTCCTCAATGATGACTGTTTCCTCCTGCTCAAAGATCAGGTCATCTTCTTCATGGAAAATATATTTGTAGCCGTGAGTTTCCTCCAGATTTTTTTCTTCCTCCGCCAGCTGCTCCGCTGTTTTCTTTAAAGGTTTAAATACGGCAAGCCAGACAATTGTATAGTAGCACATCACACCTATCCATGGAACACCGCGTAAAAAACCTATTCGCTCTCCGAAGAGTTCGAGCAGTCTGTCATGATTGGCAGGTCTATTATTGAATAATATTATGAATTGAAGATCGATGTAGGATGTATAGATCTCAACGGGCACGAAAACAAAAAAGAATATCGCGCTCATCAGAAGCCAGGGATTTTGACGAAAGTTTATCTTACTGGTCTTCAGGAAAACTATTGCCGAGATAAGAACAATCGGATACGAAAGCATAATAAGGAGTGAAGAATCAGATACCATTTTGAAGATCTGATTTTCTTCATCGGGCGGAATGCTTGTCCGGAAATTGAACTCATCGTAGTTGAGGAGCTGATTGCCAATGAAGAATCTTACATTTATTGCACCCAGCCAGAAAATCGCGGATACGGTCAATATAAAAAGTGAGATCTTTGCGGCTTTGCTTAGCTTCAAATTTATTTGCTTGTTTGATACAATTTAATCAAATTAAAATTTGTTGTTAATGAAAAAATTTTTTTATTTTAA
>JBDTLQ010000021.1:0-14782 GCA_039934715.1 Ignavibacteria bacterium
AAAGTTATAAAGTTATAAAGTTATAAAGTTATAAAGTTATAAAGTTATAAAGTTTGCAAGTAATAAAACTTTACAAACTTTATGAACCTGATTAACTTTAAAAACCTCCATACACTCCATACACTCCATACACTAAAAAAAATCAGGGCTTTATAACCGAAATAAATTTCGTCGCATTATTAAAGACCAACACAAGATCAGTCAGGTCAACAGCACCATTTCCGTTAAGATCGGAGGTCTGATAGCCGGTAAGAAAACTTGTCTGGTCATTATAAACTTTTACAATGTCGGTCAGATTTATCGCGCCGTACTCGATCACGTCACCGCTGTATATACAGGATTTACCGCCAATCAGAATAGCATTTGCACCGAATGTTTGAGCTGTCCCTGAAGTGAAATCATAATTTTTTGAAACTCCTCTTACCACGCTGTCTCCACCCGCCTTGCTCCATACTTCAAGTGCATTTCTATGCTTAAGCTGAATATAGTATTTTCCTGATAGAGCATTATGGAAAAAGCAAAGTCCGCTGAAACTTAATGAATCAATTACGGTCTTTGCGGAATCAATTAAGTTAAATGGAGAAATATTCTGACGCAAGTAAACACTTAAGGTATCTTTCATATTCAATCTGACAGCTGTGGTGTCATAATATCCTTCTATTGCTGCTTTCAAATTAAGTACACTAGTTCCGATATCAACTATCTTATAAATTCGTCCACCGAATGAATAGCGGCAGACATAAATCTCATTATTCTCATCAACTCCAAAACTTGAAATAAAATAATTTGAATCAAGTAAATGAACATTTGTAGCGGTAGTTCCGTCATAAGTCAGAGCCCAGATTCTACCAAAAACAAAATCTCCGTAAATATATTTTCCATAAAGACCGGGAAGCAAAGATCCTCTGTATACGTATCCTCCGGTTATTGAATTACCTGTAACATTATGCTGGTACTCAAAGATCGGCCGCGTAAATCCTTTACCGGTGGTATCACACGTTCCGAAACAGTGCAAGCCCTCCATCTTATTCCATCCGTAATTTTTTCCGCTTTGAATAATATTTACCTCTTCATATGTTTCCTGACCAACGTCACCGCCCCAGATAGTATTGGTTGGAAAATCAATACTGAACTTCCATGTATTCCTGAATCCGTACGCATAGATCTCTTCCTTATATCCTGTTCCATAAAAAGGATTTGAAGGAGGTATGGAATAATTTCTCCCAACTCCTGCGGAATCTATATTAATCCTCAATATCTTTCCGAGCAGAGTACTTTTGTTTTGCCCGAACCCGAAAGGATCTCCTTCCCCTCCGCCGTCCCCAAAAGAAAGATAAAGCAGTCCGTCAGGTCCGAACGCGATCTTGCCGCCTTTATGATTAAGATCAGGCTGGTTTATCGTGATAAAGATTTCTTCGGTGCTTAATAAAACAGTGTCGGGATTTTCAGGACTTGTCCTGAATCTTGAAACTCTTGACCATGTTCTGCTGCCATTGCCTGTGCTGTCGAATGTGTAGCTTACAAAAAAGTATCTGTTGTTTTTATAGTCAGGGTGAAATGCCATACCCAGTAAACCCGTCTCTGATCCTCCCTGAGTTACTTTTGATGTAAGATCAATGAATATTTTTTTTGTGGTGGCTGTCGGTGAATTGTTAAACACATACACTGCCCCGTTTTGCTGAAGTACAAATAGCCGGTTCGATCCGTCTCCGGCATTGACAAGTTCAACAGGATTGTTAAATGCAAGCAATGTGGGAAAAGCCGATTGCAGTTTGTACTGTGCATTGCAAACTGCGGAGATCATTAAGATAATTGTTGCCAGAAGTAAATGAAGTTTACGCATCTATTTTTTTTGTTTATTTTTTTTACAATAAAAGCTCAATAACATTTATTTGTTGGGGAAGAGTCATTTAGCAAATCAGAAGAATAAATTGAACGAAATAAAACTGTCCTCAAAAAAATTTCGAAGACAGTTTTAATTTCCTTTAACTTAAAATTTAACCGGATAAATTTACGGCCTGACCAATACAATAAACTTTGTAGAATTATTTGAAACTATGACAAGGTCATCCAGATTTACAGCTCCATTGCCGGTAAGATCAGTAGGAATATATCCGGTCAGAAAATTAGTCTGATCATTAAAAACCGGAAGTATGTCATTAAGATCTATTGTACCTCCTGTATTAACATCTCCGCTGTAAATGTTATACTTTGAACCAAGCAAAATAGAATTACTTCCATAAGTCTGCGACGGAGCTGAAGTGAAATCATAAGTAATTACACTTCCCTTTTTAATACTGTCGCCTCCTGCCCGGCTCCATACTTCAAGGGCATTCCTGTGCTTAAGCTGGATATAATATTTTCCTGTCGGAGCATTCGTGAAATTACAAACCCCGCTGAAGGTCAGTGAATCCAATATAGTCTTTGCCGAATCGACAACATTGAAAGGTGATACATTCTGACGCAGGTAAGCCCGTATTGTATCGCTTATGTTCAACCTGTCTGCTGCAATGTTATAGAATCCTTCAATTGAAGCTTTAACATTTAGTGCTGCCTTACCGATATCCACTATCTTATATATTCTTCCGGCTGAAGATGAATACCTGCATACATACATATCCCTGTTCTGATCAACCCCGAAGGATGATATTGAAAAACTTGTATCGAGTACGAGAGCATTTGTAGTCGGATTGATCCCGTCATATGTCACTGCCCAGAGCGTTCCCGCGCCATAATCAGCGTAAATGTATTTTCCAAACAAGCCCGGCATCTGAACGCCTCTGTAAACATAACCTCCGGTCACTGAATTTCCCATTGTATGGGGGTATTCCCATAGTGGCCTGGTAATTCCCTTGCCTGTTGTATCACAAGAATTTGTATCGGGATAGCAATGAAACCCTTCCATTTTATTCCATCCGTAGTTTTTTCCGCTCTCAATTAAATCAACTTCTTCGAAAAGACCCTGCCCAACATCACCTGCCCATAATCTGTTTGTTGGCGGATCAAAGCTATACTTCCATGTATTCCGTAAGCCGTAAGCATAAATTTCTTCTTTAAATCCGGACAAGTTGCCATAGTAAGGATTGGTAACGGGAATGGAATATCTTTTACCGCCGGAAGCGGAGTCAATGTTTATTCTCAGAATTTTTCCGAGAAGCGTCGCTCTGTTTTGTCCGTTGCCCTGAGGATCTCCGCCTAAGCCGCCGTCACCAAATGAAATATATAAATACCCGTCCGGTCCAAAAGCAATCTTACCGCCGTTATGATTCGAGTATGGCTGCTGCTGTGTCAGAAAAATTGTTTCCGAATTTAAACGTACAGTATCCGCATTCAATGAATCGGTTCTGAATCTTGATATCCTCGACCAGATGCCGCTCATACTTCCCGAACTGTCAAAAGTATAACTCACAAAAAAGTATCTGTTGTTTTCATAATCGGGATGAAATGCAATTCCCAGTAATCCTGCTTCACTGCTGCTCTGTGTAACCTTTGTGTTAAGGCTTATAAAAGTTTTCCTTACACTCACAGTAGGTGAATTATCAAATACATAAACCGTTCCGTTTTGCTGGAGTACAAACAGCCTGTTTGTGCCATCTTCAGCATGTACAAGTTCTATTGGATTATTCAAAGCAGCCATATTTGGGAATGCTGACTGGAGTTTGTATTGTGCGTTGCTCAATATGGGGATTGATAAAACAATAACTGAAAAAAAGAAGATTAATCTTTTCATGGTTTTATATTTAATAAGTTAGTGGAAGAATTTTTTCAGATAATTTTTTTAATTATAACTTTTTATTATGGTGTTACCCGGCTCACAAAATTGCTTGAATTATTATATACCAGTATCAGGTCTTGGAGATTGACAGTATTATCACCATTTATGTCAGATGGATTATAGCCTGTTAAAAAATTTACGCCGTCATTGAATGTTACAAGAATATCCGTAAGATTCACTATTCCATCCGCATTAACATCTCCGCTGTAAATACAATATTCAACACCCTTTAATATTAAATTATTTCCAAACGCCTGTCCGGGTGAACTTGTAAAATCATAATTCATCAGACTGTCTGTATAAAAATGCATTCCGCCCGTCTTGCTCCATGTTTCCACTGAATTTATGGTTTTAACAACGACAAAGTAAGAACCATTACCGGCTCTTCGGAAAATTGATGGCGCGATAAAAGTAATTGAGTCAATAACTGATTTTGAAGAATCAACAATGCTGTAAGGAGGGAAAATATTTCTCAGATTGACAGAAACTGAATCTCTCCTGTTAAGTTTGTTAAGACTGATATTATACATGCCTTCAGGAATGACATTAACATTTACGATCGTGGCGCTGCCAAATTCAAAAGCAGCATACACAGGAAGATGATCGGAAGCGTAATGAAGAGCATTGGCAACAGACACAGAGACAGCGGTGTTAGGAAGCTTGTTAATAGAATCGTTATAATGGTTTCCGTCATTTCCATAAGGGACATATGATCCGGGGATAAACTTTATACCGCCGGAATTTTTCACAGCTCCGGAATACAAGATCATATCAAACCTGTCATCAAGACCGCCTGTACTCCCGTTCCCGAAGGATCTGGTGCGAGTTGACTGCGTGTGATAACTTCTGTAAGCAAAACTGTTCCAGGTTCCGGTTAATGTAAAGGGATCATTAAAATTTCCATCATCACCGGGATTATCAAGGAGCAATTTCTTATAAGCCGATTCATTCGAGCGGTAAATATTGAAATCTCCGGCGACTATAAAATTTGTTCCTACCGGTAAAAGATTGGTTCTTTTTCTTAAACTGTCAACCTCAGCAGCACGGATTAATGAATCTTCAGGATTTGCTTTCAGATGCACGCCAAATATTCTCAATGTATCATTGTATATTTTGTCACAGATCTTAAACTCACTTATATTTCGCAGCTGTGTTGCAATCGGTGTATTGCTGATGAAGTTAAACTTAGCTGTCTTAAAAAAGATCGCGTTATCGGTATCAGTCCCGTCAATAAAAACCCCCGCACTGTATGTAACTGATAATGAATTCAGTATCTTTGACAAAAAAATATTTACACCCGTCTGCGAAGTTATTTCACTCACAATAAGAATATCCGGATCTGCTGAACTGACGACAGTCCTGAAGTATGGATTTCTTACTGCGGTGTCTGTACCGGGATAATTTAGAAGATTGTATGTCATTATCTTCACCTGCTGCTGTGATAATGCTACGCCTGCAAACACGGATAAGAGTATAGTTATAAGTAGTTTAGTTCTCATAAATATTTAAAAAATCAAAAGCTGCAAGTAAACTTTTGCATTGTTAAGCGAAACAAAAAATTTGGGGAGTAATTTTTAGAAATTCGAGATTATGGTACTGCTTTCACAATAAAATTGAGAGAGTTATTGAAAGCAAATAATATGTCAGTAAGATTCACCGATCTGTCGCCATTCAGGTCAGTAGCAATATAGCCTGTCGCAAATGAATTCGCACTATTGAAGATTGAAATTATATCAGTCAGGTTTATCGCTCCGTCCTGATTCGGATCACCGCTGTAAATGCAATATTTACCATTCTTCAATATAAGATTATTTCCAAATGCTTTATCAATTGAAGCCGTAAAATCATAACTGTTAGATGTTCCTGCAGTTATTGATTGCGGAAGTTTGCTCCAGGTCTCTATCCCGTTCCTGCTCTTCATTTCAATATAATAATTTCCTGTTACGGTGTTATTAAAAACAAAAGATCCCGTAAAAGTTAGTGAATCAATAACTGCCTTTGAAGAATCAACTACCGCAAATGGAGTTCCTGAATTCCTGAGATAAACGGTCGCAGTATCTCTTATACCAAGTTTTACTCCGTCATAAAAGCCTTCAATTACCGATGTTAAATTTAAAGAAGTGCTTCCGGACGGAACATACACGTCATCAAAGATAAGTGAGTCGCTTGCTCCTGAGGCATGATTCCAGAGGACGCCCAGAAACGGAAGTGAGGCCGATGTGTATGAACTATCGGGGGATGTTCCGCTCTGTGTCGCTGTATTTCTGGGATCTGTTTGCGGGAAGCCGGCAGAACTGCTGTCAACAAACAGTGACCACACATTTCCTGTCCTGTCATAGATTACCTTTATGCTGAGATACTGATTTGAATAATCACCGGCTGCTATAATATTTGTAAATCTTGAATTTGCATTTATACCGTTTGTAAATCTTGCAAGTCTTACTGCATCGGTACTTCCGCTGTTTCCTAACACAACGGCGTATCCGTTACCTGTAGTTAAATCAGTCGATGTTTTTCCAAGAATGAACGCCGTACCGTAATTATTATTATCAAACCCCGAAGGATCAAGCCTTGTCTGACGAATGTTAAATGCCCAGATCAATTGTCCGGCTGAATTACTGAAGACTGAAGGATATCCGATAACCGATCCTAAATTTACGTGAGCGAATTCTCTTCCGGAAGTTGTACTGGCCAGTTTACTTTTGTTCGCGCTTAAAATTATTGATGAAGGGCTTACTGTTTCTGTTTCCTGCCATGTGACGACCTGTGGAGGAAGGGTTGTCCCCAGTGAAGTACTGTTTGTTCTGTTAAAATTATCCAATAGTATTGAACTTACACTTATCGGTGAACCTGAAGTGATTGCATACACTTCAGGAATGATGCCGTCTGTTTTATAATTGATCTGTGAACCGCTTCCATTGTAGGAATATACTCTGAAATAATACCCTATGTTTGAGAATAAATTATTGAATGTAAGCTCATCAGCAGCGGCGTAATTAATGTTAAAAATTGCACTGCCGTCCGACAAAGTTGTATCGTTAATATATACTGTACCATCTGAAGGTGTTATGAAGGAACCTGTGTTGTTTGCTGACACCAGATATCCTGAAGGAGCCTGTACACCGGGAACAGCATCGGTCCAGTTTAATCTTATTGAGCTGGAAGTAATATTACTAGTCGCCAGATTAGTTATATAATTAGATGGTTCAGCCGCTAGTGATCCGGAAATTGTAGAGTTCGATTGCGGCAGTGCTCCGTCAATTTTATAATTCGTTAAGCTTCCGGTTCCATTGTAAGAAAAAATTGTAAAATAATATGAGGTATTTGAAACAAGATTAGAGAAAGTATAAGTATTTGCATTTGCATACGGAATGTTCACCACGGCAAACCCGTCTGAAAGTACAGTGTCATTAGCATAGACTGCTCCGTCGATAGGCAGATAGTAGCTGTTCCTGTTATATGCGATCAAAAGGTATCCCGAAGGAAGCTGAGCTCCTACAGCGTCATTCCAATTGACCTGAATGCTTGACGAGACAGCCGATGATGAAAAAGCTGTCACATAATTAGTAGGTTCTACCGAGTAAGATGGATTTAATTTTGTGAGATTATTAAAATTGATGTAGTTAACATATTCAGGATGATCGACAAAGGGATTTCTGTTTTGCTGGATCGATTGAATATAATTATTCCTGTCAACTTCCCATTTATCCGGAGGATCCTGATTATGCCAGCTTATCAGAATGTTAATATCCTGTGGTCCTTCACTCAATGAAGGCAGACGGGTATTGTTAAGCCAGTCAAACGTCCAGCTGTTTCCGCCGATCCCGTCATATCTTACACTCATATATAAAAGCGCTCTTGCTGCGTCACCTTTGTGCCTGTCTCTCGGCTCATAAACTATGTCGCCGTTTGCATTTGTGCCGACCTTACCTTCAAGAAACTGGAAAGTAACATTCGTTACTATTCCGAGAGGATGATTACTCCTGCGTACGTTAGCGTTGTCCTGATTTGTAGGAAATAAATGATACTGATCGGAATACTGATCTGTGCTTGTTGAAGGGTATGTTGGTGCCCAGCTGTGAGCCCAGGTATGTTCTCTGCTCATTGTGCCCCATGTAAATGTCCCCGTATAAATATATTCATAACCCGAATAGACACAGAATACTGACCGGGTCCCGTTGCCGTTATTTATTGATGCAAAGTTTGCAATATTGGTTTCATCAAAGTTATCATATGAAATTCTTGTGTAAGGACTTCTGATCCTGCTTTCAAGATCAGTAACAAATGTTGGTGCGGATGTGGAGATCAGGTCATAATACTGAGAGTAAATTTCATTGGAAATCAGAAAGGAGAATAAAATTAATAATCCGATTCTACAATTTGTAGAAAAATTTTTCATTAAAATCTAAATTAAAAAATAAAATGCAAGTCAGAGCGTTTATGTGTATACTCTTCCTGCATTTGATAAATACGTGTAAACAAAAATAGATTAAATCAAAAGTAATATCAATCTATAATATAAAAGCCGGATGGTATTAAACATCCGGCTTATTGAACACATTAAGAGTTAATAAATTACTCTGACCCCGTTTATTTACGGAGGTGTTACAGAGACGACAAAGTTGCTTGAATTATTAGCAGTAAGCAATATGTCATCAAGGTTTATGAAATTGTCTCCGTTTACGTCAGTCTTTATGTATCCCACCGCGAAATTAATATTGTCATTAAAGATCGCAAGCAGGTCTGTGAGATTCACTGCGGCGTCTTTATTCACGTCACCGCTGTAGATGCAGTATTTTCCGGATTTGAGTATCTGATTATTTCCGTATGCCTTGGAGCTCGCAGTAGAAAAATTATAAGTGATCGTCGAATCCAGTTTGAATACAACCCCCGCGGAGCTCCATGTATCTACTGAGTTGCGGTGCTTCAATGAAATATATTTAGTCGCATTGCCTGTATTTATAAATGACATCGTTGCGGTTCCCGCAGTGCTTAAAAATACTTTTGCCGAATCAGTGATCGTATACGGCGCAAAGGTATTACGGAGATATACCCTCATTGTATCCTGTACCATGGTCGATCCATCCCAGAATCCCTGAATGATTGAAGTCAGATCAAGTGTTGTTACTCTGTCCGGTTCTGTTGAATTATTAAATTGAATTCCCCAGGCATAGATCCTTCCGGTATCTGCAGCGCCTCCGTCATCCGTGACTCTCAATCTCCACACACCCTGAGTCTGGTCTCCTCCGAAAGTCGATATAAAACTACCCTCGGGTCTTATTCTTGGAGAAAAAGTAGTGTATGATGTTGTGTTCACGCTGTTGACAGCCTGTTCATCAAAAATAGTAATAAGATGATCATAAGCTCCGGCTGTTATGCCGTCATTCGAAAGAACTACCGATTCACCGTTTGGTGCAATCAGAGAAACATCAAGATTTGTTTCATCAGTATGATTGATCGCGACAAATACATTGATATCATTGATGTTTATATTAAAAGGAATATCTATGCTGTCATCTGTTGTACCAGTGCCTCCCGTCAGGGGCACTCTTTTGAATGATGATTTTATTATATAACTTCCAATAAAATTATTAGCATCATCCCTTAACATAGGACCTATCGGCTGATTAGCAACGCCGCCTATCTCACTGAACCTTGCGCTGTCACCAAAATATAATCTCGGACCACCGTCGCCATTATCAGAAAGCAAACCGTCAAAGTTATAGCTGACATTGGTCATAGCAGGATTAGGCTGGTTGGTGGAATCAATAGACCTGAACATGAAGTCCTGGATCTGCTGTTGGGTTTTCATGTAATTACAAATTCTCACCTCATCAATCCAACCGTTAAAAAACTTCGTGGCAATTCCGCCGGTAACATCACAACCAATAAAAAGTGAATCTGTATTGACACCGATCGGACCTGTGATCGAAGTAGTGGAAGTGTCAAGCACACCGTTAATGTATAGCGAAGTAGTCACACCATCGTATTGTGCGGTTACATGCGACCACCGCTGCTGGGGAATAACTCCCTTGCCGTCAAGAACCGCTGCTCCGCCTTTTGGAAAATATTGTAACTTGCCGGTTGTGTTGATTCCGATCTTATAGGAGGTTGCTGAATTTTTGGAAACAATCGAAGGCGTTCCCAAATATGATCTCGGATATACCCATGCTTCTATTGTCATAACTGTTGAAGGGCTTACGAGAGCATTGCTCGCCCCGCTTACATATTCTCCGGATCCCTGAAAAAACAAGCACTCAACAGGTGATATGGTTACATACTGCGTGTTGCCAATGTTAACCGGAGTAACATTTCTCGCCTTAGCAGTATTACCATTTCCTGTCCAGTCTACCAGAGAAAATACTGTTCCGCCCGGATTATTTTTTTGAAACGGATAAGACAGCACCAATGAAAAATAATTTACACCGCTGGCTGTTCCTATTGTTGTCCTAAAGAACTGACTCACTTCAGTTGCACTCAGAGCTCTTTTCCACAATCTCACTTCATCAAGCTGTCCTGCAAACGGTAAACCTCCACCAGCCACACCGATGTACAAAGAGTCAGTATTTGATGGCGGACTCGCGGCGGCGACAACAGCCGATGTATTTAAAGCACCATTTAAGTAAATGGCGAAGGTATTTGTGGTGGCATTATATGTTGCGCTCACATGTGTCCATGTATTTACAGCAATAGCCACAGTACTTGTTAATCTTAAAATACCGTTAGTAGAAATTGTTATTCTGCCTGTTGTACTGATCTTGACCGCGTATCTTAAAGATGCGCCAAGTGACGGTCCTTTAGCAAACAATCCTTTTTCGGTTCCTGAGACTGATGTAGGGAATACCCAGGCTTCCATTGTGAAATCGCCTGTCAGATTTATATCAGCATTATTTGCAACGGCTAAGTAACTGGTCGATGTGCCTGCGAATTGAGCCGTTTGGTTCCAGAACATTTGGGCATTTGAAGTATTGCAGGATATCAATAAAGCAATGACCACAATTAATTTTAAATGTTGTTTAAAGAATTTCATTTCTTCTCCTTTTGTTTGTTAAAAAAAACTTTTTTTGAAAATTGCTTTTCAGATTGTTTCTGATACAAAAATATCGATACGGTTGGTTCAGTGCAAAGAAATTTTTTGTAAAAAATCACCACTTTCTTATGCAAGGGACCAATTTAAATCCTGAAACAACTTAACTACATTCATTTAAAAAACCAATTAGACTTTTTTTAAAATCTTGGATGCAACGAGGTCCGGTAAGAAACAGGACGTAGAAGATTTAAGAAAAGAATTTTTGATGTAACACCCTTCCGAGTAGAATAAAAAAAGAACTGCAATGTTAAAAATTTCTTAACATATGCAGTTCCAAATAAATTTAGAAGAAGTTATGGACGAATCAGGCTGATGAATTTTGACGAGTTGTTACAGGTAAGCAAAATATCAGTAAGATTTATTATACTGTCACCATTAAGATCCTCCGACAGATGACCGGTACTGAAAAGCTTTGACATATTGGATACAAGCAGAATATCATCAAGATTAATATTGCCGTTATGATCTACATCCCCGCTGAACAAACAGTATTTTGTTCCTTTCAGTATCATATTGCTGCCAAATGCTTTTGACAAACTTGTTGTAAAATCATAAGTCATTGAAGAAGTGTTAAAGCTTTGTCCTGTTGCACTCCACGTCTCCAGTGCATTTCTGTGTTTTATGACTATAAAATAACCGGTCCCGTTTTGTACATCGCTGAAATTGAAAGAACCTTTTCCGTCTGAATCTAATATTCCTTGTGCTGACTCAACAACAGAATAAGGAGGCACGGAATGTCTCATGATCACAGTTACTGAATCAGGAACTAATGAGCCGTCTGCATCATTGTAAAGACCTTCAATTAAACTTGTCAGCTGAAGGTTTTTTAATCCAAATTCAAGCGGCTCATTTGTCTGCAGGGAAACCTTAAATAAATTCTTTGACGGATCATTGTTTTGAATATTCAGAATTGCACCGGTTATTGAATCTCCGGCATCACCTGCGATAAAGGCTGCTCTTGTATCCAATTTTACGCTGAACAGTCCGCTGTCATCAGGAGCAATAGCTGAGGGCGGAGTGTTTGTCACGGAATACATTGATGAAAATGGACCCGATATATAATATCCGCTTATCGAGAGACCGGTGGTTCCAGAATTTTTCAAATAAAAATTCTTTTCGTAAGTATTAGGGAATGAAACAGAATCAAAATAAACAACCGAGTCATTCGTGTTATCAAAGCTGATTGAGGGACAAGTAACACCGGTAGATTTGGTAAGAATTATTTTTACGCTGTCAAAGAAAGCGTAATCACCTATTCCCCTATCAAGATGAAGTATCCGCCAGTTACCATTAGCATTTTGACCGTTAAATCCTCTTAAGTTAAATTCCGGTTTGTACAGTCCGTTTAAGTACGGAGGATCATCACTCATCCAGAACGCGGATGCTGAATCTGAAACTGCTGCCCCCGTAATGTTATCCATATCGTTACCATTTGACGCGAACAGACATTTCCTGTTATTGTTCGCATCAGTGATCGGAGAGAATACCTGAATTATCTCATCATTAAGATAAGTATGTCTCATATAAATAATAAATTTAGAATTCAGTATACTGAAGCTTCCGAAATTAACCGGAGGCGAGATGGTTGCTCCAAAGTCGGCTCCAGCGAAGGATGGAATTTTTCTTACATCGGTGGTAGTATTGCTTACGGAAAAATAGCAAAGCCAAAACGGATCGGGAGCATGCTTTGGAAATGTAGTGACATTGCCTGAGTTGTCAGCTGCTTTAATATAATACTGTACCTCCGTTTCCCATCCTTGTGACGGGATCTTGAAAGTGAACTGGCTGCCGGTTACTGAACTTGCATTAAGCGAATCATAAGATGTCCAGTACGTATTGTTTTTATTTTTTCTATAAAATATTTTCGGAGCATTATTTCCTGAAACAGGGACAGATGATCCGTCATGGTCTGTTATGTCAGCCTTTATTAAAGTCGGATAAGTACTGCTATGTGAGTTAACATTAACATGACTTATTGACGGAGGAACATTATCAACGCCCGCCGCCAGCATGACTGAATTTAAAGCATTAACTCTTCCATATCCATAATAGTGATTCCATTTTCCAAAAGGTTTGTTTATCGAGTATTGTACGTTATCAATTTTATCGCATCCTCGAATAATGTTTTCAAATACCTTTAACCTTGTTTGAGAAGGATCGACAGATAATACAAGTGCAGCGACTCCCGCTGCATTAGGAGCTGACGCAGAGGTCCCGTAAAAATTCGGTTCATAAAGACCGCCTGCCATCAAAGTATAACAATTTGTCGGAGCTGTCAGATCAAGATCACCGTTGCTGTCTTCACCGTAATTGCTTCCCCAGAAAAACTGGTTACCTGAGCCCGGCGCTTTCTTCTGGTCATGAGGAGTGGATGATCCTACGCACAATACATTTGGTAATATAGATGGATATACCGGAGGATTTCTGCCGTCATTTCCGGATGAAAAAAATATTATACAGCCAAGACCGTCCCTTCCATTATATGCGGCATCGTTGATAGCGTTCGTAATTGTTGCTTCGGGAGTGACACCACCCCAGCTGTTATTCAGTACATCAATTCCTTTAACTCTCGCACTGTCAAATGCTCTTGCGATCACTGAGCCTGATGTATTTCCGTTTAAATCAAAAACTGCTATCGACATTAAACGGCAGCCCGGAGCTACACCCGACACACCAATAAGATTATTCATTACCGCTCCAACCAGACCCGCTATTGAGGTTCCATGATATCCGTCATCAACAGCTGAACTGTTGACATTATTGAACGCGTCATATCCGCACATCAGATGCCCGGGTGCCTGCAGATCCGGGTGAAGTGAGTCAATACCCGTATCCATGATCCCGACCTTTATTGAAGGAGAGCCGGTAGTATGATCCCATGCTTTGGCTACGCTCATATCGGATCCGGGAATTCCAGTTACAGTTGCCTGATCTCCCTGAAAAAAGGACCAGCTTCCTGTCTGAAGCAGCTGACCTGTATTGTTCAATGACCATTGCTGAGAAAAGAATATGTCATTAGGAATTGAATGAAGCAGGCACCTTTCAGGATACAAAAAATCCGGTTCGGAGTATTCAAACATTCCGGACGAATAATATGCCTCTGAAAGTTCAAGTCCATTCCTGCTGTCTCCGGTATTTGATCTTATTAGAAAGGTTATTTCATTGGATACATTTCTTATTACAGTGCAATTGTTTTTTATATTCAGTGTATTAAATTTCTCAAGGTCATTTTTATTTTTTAACCGGACCATGAAATGATCGGTTGGTATCTGGATCACGCTTTTTGATGAACCGTAATAAACCTTCGTGGCTATTTTGATCAATTCCTTTTGTCCTTCGAGTATAATAAGGAAATTATCAATTTCCCCCGGACCTTTAGCTCCGCTGAAATTAATTGTATACACTTCAGGAAGAGCTTTCTTAAGTTCCACCCCGCTTCCCAAGAGCATATTGAGCTTACTTCTTACAAAATTCTCGGAATAGTTATTATTCAGGATGATTGCGATCTTATCCTCTCTCGCCTGAAGCTCGATCCTCTTACCTTGGTAATAATAATAATCAGAGGAAAAAGTGTAAACAGGCAGGGATAACAATAGAATTAGTAATTTAAATTTCATGATATAAAATTTAATTAATGAATATGTATTAGCCAATCGTAGAATTGTATACAGAAGTAACTCAGTCAATTGAATACACTGACAGATTGTATACCTTTTTTTTGGGAATTGTAATGTTGGGGATGCGCTAAAATAGAAATTATTATTTTAAGAAGATACTGTTAAGTTGAGATACTGGATTTTTACCTGTTTGAGTAATGTTGAATCGTGAATGGTCAATCGTGAATGTTCAATCGTGAATGGTCAATCGTGAATGGTCAATCGTGAATGTTCAATCGTGAATGGTCAATCGTGAATGGT
>JBDTLQ010000022.1:0-14645 GCA_039934715.1 Ignavibacteria bacterium
GAAATATTAAAAAATAAAACCAAGATCATTACTGCATGGTCGATGGGATTAACCCAGCATAAAAATTCTGTATCGACAATTCAGGAAGTTGTAAATCTTCATCTTCTAAAAGGCAGTATCGGCAAACCGGGTGCGGGTTTGTGTCCGGTCCGCGGACACAGCAATGTACAGGGTGACAGGACAATGGGTATCAATGAACATCCTACGGAAAAATTTTTAAACAGGCTTGAAAATGTTTTTGGATTTACTGTTCCGCGTAAAGACGGATACGATGTTGTTAACTCGATCAAAGCAATGAACAGCGGTAATGCAAAAGTTTTTTTAGGGATGGGAGGTAATTTTCTTTCAGCTACACCTGATACCGGGTTCACTGCGGCGGCTTTGAGAAATTGTGTTCTCACTATTCATGTTTCAACCAAACTTAACCGCAGCCATCTCGTTCACGGAAAAGAAGCTTTGATACTTCCCGTGCTTTCAAGAAGTGATAGAGATGGATCAGGCGGTGTATCCCAATTTGTGAGCTGTGAAAATTCAATGGGAGTTGTTCAGTCTTCTGAAGGAGTTTTGAAACCTGTGTCGGGCAAATTGCTTAGCGAACCTGTGTTAGTGTGCCGTTTGGCAAAAGCAGTATTAAAAGAGAAAAGTGTTATTAACTGGAACCTGTATGAAAAACATTATGACAACATTCGTGACGCGATCGAAAAAGTAATTCCGGGTTTTGAAAATTATAATGAGCGCGTAAGAAAACCCGGCGGTTTCTATTTACCTAATTCAGCTCGCGAGCAAAAGTTTGATACAAAAACAAACAAGGCGCACTTTAATATTTATCCCGTTAACAAATGGGAACTGAATGAAGATGAACTTGTAATGATCACTGTCCGCAGTCATGATCAGTTCAATACGACCATCTACGGACTTGATGACCGATACAGAGGAATTAAAGGAAGCAGACGTGTGATCCTTCTCAACAAGAAAGATATGGAGCGGCGTGATCTCAAAGATAAAGATGTCATCAATATTATCAGCAATTATAACGGTCAGCGCCGTATCGCTCGAAAATTTATAGCTGTTGAGTATCCAATTACCGAATACTGCGCGGCGACTTATTATCCCGAGACGAACGTTCTTGTTTCGATCGACAGCGTTGCGGAGAAAAGTAATACTCCTGTGTTTAAGACTGTTAATATAACTTTGGAGAAAGCTCTTTGATCTTACTCGCCTCGCTCCGCGAGCGGAGCGGGGATCTTAGATTTCGGATTTGGGATTTCGGATTTGGGATTTCGGATTTGGAATTTGGGATTTCGGATTTTCAGATTTTAGATTTGTCATTTTGGGTTTTATTTTATTTGGTCTGCTGTACAATACTAACCGCAATACTTTTAGCAGGAAAGTGGCATTAGAAACTTGATAAATTTATTTTCCGTTATATAAATTTTTTATTTAAAAGAAAGGAAGCTTCGAATGAAAACAATTCTAAAATTTTTTACTGCAGTTATAATTTTTGTTTTACAACTTAATTCAGGTCTACTTTTTTCTCAGCCATTCTTTAACCCTTCTACAGGACCTTTTGGAGGAACGGGCCGTGAAATTTATGTTGCAGGCAATGGTACTATATTTACCGGAAGTTTTAACGGAGGAATATTCCGTTCTACAGACGGAGGAAACAGCTGGGCTGAAGCCGGGCTCGGCGGGAAGAGCCCTTACGGTATTGCAGTTAACAATGCCGGAAATATTTTTGCCGGTACTTCACACGGCACTTATCGCTCGACAGATAACGGAGCGACCTTTGAATTGGTTTATACTTTTACTTTGAATTCTCTCGTAATAAATTCTTTGCAATATATTATCGGAGGAAGTCAGAACAGCGGTATTCTAAGATCAACTGACAACGGTGGTTCCTGGCAGGAGTACGGTCCGCTGAACACCCCTGTTTTCAATCTTGCAATTGATATGAACAACAATATCTATGCTGCGACCAATAATGGTGTTTTTAGGTCCACAGATCAGGCAGTTAACTGGAGCAGGATAGGTTTAGCCGGTCTGGCACTCTATTCAATTACAACCGACAGCGCGAATAATATTTTTGCCGGTTCAGATGACGGAGTTTACAAAACTACAAACAATGGTTTGAACTGGAACTTCAGTTCATTAGGCAATCAGGTCAATGATATAAAGATTGCCGGTTCACAAAACATTTACGCGGGAACATTTTTCAATGGAGTTTTCCGTTCAACCAATAACGGCGATAACTGGTCCGCTATCAACACAGGTCTTACAAATCCAAACATATGGTCGATAGGAATTAACTCAGACGGTGATGTTCTTGCAGGAACAGAAGGCGGAGGAATATTTAAATTACCCTTTGGCGGAAGTTCATGGGATCAGGTTGATAACGGTTTTTCAAATACTTTCATAAATGCTCTTGCAAAAAATGCTGGCGGAAATATTTTTGCAGGGACCGGCGATATCTTCGGAGCAGTTTACCGTTCGATAGATAACGGTAGCAACTGGACCAAACTTAATACCGGTAATTCGACTACGATCAGTTCACTGGGCATCAACAGCAGCGGAAATATTTTTTCGGGAACATACGGAGCTGGAATTTTTCGTTCACTAAATAACGGAGATAACTGGACTCAGGTAAATAATGGACTGACTACATCAACCGTTAATGCGATCGCAATCACCTCATCACAAAATATTTTTGCAGCCACAGAAGGCGGAGGTGTATTCCGATCAACAAACAATGGGGACAACTGGTCAGCAGTTAATATCGGAATAATAAGTTTTTCCATTACATCACTTGTTGTAAGCTCCTCCAATATACTCTATGCCGGATCTTACGGTGGCGGAGTTTATTCTTCAACAAATGAGGGCGAGCTCTGGATATTAATAAATTCTGATCTTCCCGATCAACTGGTGATCGCACTTGCAGTAAATACTTCCGGAAATATTTTCGCCGGAACAGAAAGCAGCGGAGTATTCCGTTCCACAAACAATGGCGGCAACTGGACTCCTCTGGGATTGAGCAGCGCGAGAGTGATCGAACTCACAACATTTAACAATGAAGTCTTTGCAGGGACAAACTACGAAGGAGCTTACCGTTCAACAAATAACGGAAATGACTGGACACCGATAAACGGCGGACTGACCAATGATATAGTGACTGCGATAATGGTTCACAGTAATGGTTTCGTTTATGCAGGTACTTACGGAAACGGTGTATTCAAAAGTATAAATCCGATCACCGGCATTAACAATACTTCACTTGAAGTACCTTCTGAATTCAAATTATTCGACAACTATCCAAATCCTTTTAATCCTGTTACAACGATAAAATTTAATTTGCCTGCTGAGTCACATGTGAAGCTTCATGTGTTTGATATCACAGGAAGGGAGATTTCGGTACTTGTAAATGAGCGGCTCAGAAGCGGGACTTATGAGTTTCAATGGAACGCTTCGGAATTCTCAAGCGGTACATATTTTTGCAGAATGGAAACGGAAAGATTCATTGAGACAAAGAAGATGACATTGATAAAGTAAATATTGGAAGTAAAGTTCAGATGTTATCTTTTCAAAGTTTTACTTTGGAATGTTAACATCATCATTTTTTTTTATGACAGATTTTATTCATAGTCAGGATCAATTTCTTCTTCGATCCTGATCCCCTCATCTATGAAGAGTTCTTCCTGGGTCTGTGAAGGAAGCGACTGAACATCATTCAGCTTTTTTACTATTGCTCTCGATCTGATACCCGCGTCTTCTATTGTGTTTGTTGCTTCAAGCAATTTCTTTTTTGTTTTTTCGAGTATGACCCCGAACTTGCCGAACTCTGTTTTGACAGAGCTGAGTATTTCCCAGACTTCGCTTGATCTTCTTTCGATCGCAAGAGTTTTGAATCCCATTTGCAAACTGTTAAGCAGTGCAGATAAAGTTGTAGGTCCTGTGATCGTAATTTTATACTCGCGCTGAACCGTTTCAAATAAGCCTGCACTATTCAGAACTTCCGCGAACAATCCTTCAAATGGCAAAAACATTATCGCGAAGTCGGTCGTGTTAGGGGGATCTAAATACTTTTCTTTTATATCTTTAGCACAGTCCTTTATTTTCTTCGCGAGAAATTTTCTCGCATTTAAAATTAACTCGGCATTTCCATCCTCGTACGCATTAAGCAGCATCTGATAATCTTCAGTAGGAAATTTTGAATCAAGCGGGAGCCATACAGTTCTGTCCCTGTCTTCCCTGCCCGGAAGCTTTACTGCAAACTCGACTGACGCGTTGCTTCCATGCTTTGTTCTTACATTTTTTGAATATTGTTCGGGAGTGAGAAGCTGATCCAGAATATTTTCAAGCTGATACTCGCCAAGCACTCCCCTTGTTTTTATATTTGTCAGAACTTTCTTAATATCTCCGACACCAACAGCAAGATTTTTCATTTCACCTAAACCAAGATGCACCTGCTCCAGCCGTTCACTAACTTGTTTAAAAGATTCTCCAAGTCTTTTCTCAAGTGTTGACTGCAGCTTCTCGTCAACTGTCTCCCGCATCTTTTCCAATTTCGCATTATTATCTTCCTGAAGCGCTTTCATCCTGTTTTCAAGTGTATCGGAAAATATTTTGATGCTGTTTGAAAATGTGCTTTCAAATGACTTAAGTGTTTTGCTCAGCTCTTCCCTATTGTACTTCGCATCACTGTTGACCTGCTGCTGAAGTTTCTGAAGAGAGCTGTTTAATGATTCACGGAAGTCTCTAATGCTTTTTGAAGATTCTTCTCTTGAGCCTTTCAAATTTTCATTCAGCTCGCTACGGTTTTGAAAAAACTCATTTCGAAATGAAGACTCTATCCCTGATATTTTTTTTTCAATTTCAATTGTCTGCGGAGATAAATTGCCGGGACGCCTGAGGAATGATATTATAAGAAGGATGAGTATTATTCCGAGTAATACAATGATTGCTGTTTCCATTTTCAAATATAAATAAAATAACCCGATTCATTAATACCAATTGAAGTTAGGTTATCTCAATTGTGTCACATCCGTCCAAAACGATTAGAATAATTATTGTAACTTTAAAGCTATTTAAAAACGATTTAATAAAAATTATTCTAACTTTTAAAGGTAGACAAGTTTACTGTTCTTTCTTTTGAAAGATCAAAAGAAAGAACCAAAGAACTTTATTTGTAACGCGTTACCGGGAATTCCTGCTTATCGCCATTGCTCTGAATTTCTTTATCGGCAATTTATCACAGGCGGGTTATTTTTAAAAAATGATAATTATTAGTCTAATCTTGTTTAGTTTAAGACTTTTTAAGTGTTGATAAAAATAATTTGGACAGCAATGCAATTGTGTCCAATTGAGTATTAAGTATTGAGTATTAGGTAAAAAGAGAAATTATCATTTGGGGCAGAGTATTTGGCCAAGAAGCTTTTTCAGGATTGAAATACATTTGGCGGAATAATGTTTTAAGCAGTTGAATTTTAATTTAATTGAAATTAATTTGATTTTAAAAAAACAAAGTAGAAAGATATTTTATAGTGAATACCTCAGTTATCAATATCGATCCTCAAATAATGAGCGGTGCTCCGGTGTTCAGAGACACACGTGTTACCATCCAAACTTTTTTCGATTATCTTGAACATGGTAAAACAGTGGAGGATTTTCTGGAAGATTATGATTGGGTTAGAAGGGAACAAGCTCTAAATGTTTTAGAAATTGCCAGGAACTTTGTTAGTAATAAGAAATATTTGAATGCTCTTCATGAAAATCCTGCTTGATGAAATCGTAAATAAAAAAATAAAAAAATTTCTCTCTGAATTTCAGGTTTTTACGGTAAGAGAAATGAATTGGCTTGGCAAAACGAATGGTGACCTAATTTCTCAGGCAGTTGAAGATAAATTTGAAACAATTATTTCAAACGATACAAATTTAAAATTTCAGCAGAATCTTAAAAAATTTGATATATATTTTATAGTAATAAAAACAATTGATAATAATATTGAAAGTATATTGCCTCTTATTCCCTCTTGAAAGGTTTTGTTAAAAAGGATCCAAACTCAACTTCCCGCAGAAAAATATTTTGAAATATCTTAATTGTTTGATTTACCCGATCGGTCCTCTTAACCTAAACTTTCAGTTTTATAAATTATAACTTTTAATTTTCAGCTTTTCTTGGCAAAAGATTCACACATAGTACAGGTCGGTAAAAGAAAGCTTGAGCTTTCAAACCTGAAAAAAATTCTTTATCCGGATGACGATCTTGTAAAGGCGCAGGTGATAGAATATTACCTGAAGATCGCTCCGACAATTCTCAATCATATCAAAGGCAGACCGCTTTCTCTCGTTCGTTTCCCCGATGGCATCTATGGTGAAAAGTTCTTTCAAAAGAACCGTCCCGACTGGGCGCCGGACTGGATCGAATATGTCGCACTCGGAAGTGAAGATAAAAAAGATTATATCATCGCGACCGAGGAAGCAGTGCTTGTATGGCTGGCTAACCTTGCGTGTCTTGAACTGCATCAGATGCATTCGAAGAAACCGGATTATGACAAACCCGACTACATGGTGTTTGATCTTGATCCGCCGGAAGGATATAACTTTGAAGACGTCGTTGAGATCGCTGTCAATCTTAAATCACATCTTGAAAATTTTGGCTATCATACTTTTGCAAAGACAACAGGAGGAAAAGGAATACATGTCATCACACCGGTCGAACAGAAATATGATTTTCATACTGTCTTCGAAACAGCACAGTTGTTAGCGCAGCCGTTTGTTGAAGAGCATTCAAATTTAACTTTACACATAAAAAAAGACGCAAGGAAAGGAAGAGTGCTTGTAGATATTTACAGGATACGTCAGGGGCAATCCATAATTTCTCCTTACAGCCTGCGCGGAAATAAAGGAGCGCCTGTATCGATGCCTTTAACATGGGACAAGCTTGAGAAATTAAAAGATCCAAAAGAATATAATCTGACCAATGTTCCGGAAATCGTTAACGCCGAAGGGGACGCGTGGGAAGGGATTTCAGCTTACTCTGTAGAGCTTCATACAAACCGTAAATCAAACCGTAAGCCAACAATAAAAGATCTGAAGCCTTCAAGAAAATATAAGACTCCTGAGCAGCTTGAAAAATATTCAAAGAAAAGAGATTTTGAAAAGACACCTGAGCCTGCAGGCGAGATAATGGAAGAAAAAGGAAACCGGTTTGTTGTTCATCGTCATCACGCGTCGCGTCTGCATTATGATCTTCGTCTTGAAAAGGACGGAGTATTAAAATCGTGGGCGGTGCCAAAAGGCTTGCCTCCTGCTCCGGGGATAAAACGTCTCGCTGTTCAGACTGAAGATCATCCGATGGAGTATTTAAAGTTTGAAGGTACAATTCCCAAAGGTCAATACGGCGGCGGAGATATGTGGGTGTATGCGTACGGTAAGTATGAAATTACTAAAGACAAGAAAGATGGATTTTATTTTCGCCTGCACAGTCCTGCTGTAAGCGGCGAGTACAGAATTCATAATATAAAAAATAAGGACTGGCTCATGGAGCGTGTTGACCGTCCGCAGGTTGACTGGATTCATGATAATATCGAACCGATGCTTGCTCAATCGCGAAAGGAAGTTCCGGTATCAGATGATTTTTTGTATGAAGTTAAATGGGATGGCATAAGAGTAATTGTTTCTCTTGACGAAGATAAGATCACATTAAGAAGCAGGAATGATCTGGACTTAACCGCGAAATTCCCCGAACTCTTAAACGCTGAAAAATCATTGCGCGGGTCATGCGGTGTCTTTGACGGCGAAATAGTTTGTCTTGATGAAAACGGCAAGCCGGATTTTAAAGAGGTCATTCACAGAATGCAGCGTTCGGCTGAAGGAGACATTCAGAGAGCGATGAAAAAAAATCCTGCTTACTGTTATCTATTCGATCTGCTTTATCTTGACGGGAGATCAGTTGTAAATGAGCCGCTGACAAGGAGGCGTGAGTGGCTTAAGGACGCGGTAAAAAAAGATTCTTCATACAGGCTGAGTGAAATTGTTGAAGATGGTTTAGGTTTATTTGCTGCAGCTGCCGAACTTGGGCTTGAAGGTATTATGGCAAAGGAAAAAAACAGCAAATATACACCGGGCAAACGGACTGATAACTGGTTCAAGATAAAAGTACGGAACACAGCGGAGAGTCTTGTGATCGGATATACAAAAGGCAAAGGAAACCGGGATGAGCAATTCGGCGCGCTTCATCTTGCGGATATCATTGACGGAAAGTTTGATTACAGAGGAAAGGTCGGGACAGGATTTGATACAAAGAATATGAAAGAAGTTTACGAGAAACTTAAGAAGCTCAAGGAGACCAAAAAGCCGATCAAAGAAAAAGTTTTAGATGAGAAGCAGACGATCTGGATCGAACCGAAGCTGGTCTGCGAGATCGAGTATGCTTCGATGACAAAGGATCAAGCATACAGAGAGCCGGTGTTTGTAAGACTGAGGCCGGATCTTGAATAACGTAAGACGCGAGATGCGAGACGTGAGACGCGAGATGCGAGATGCGAGACGTGAGACGCGAGACGCAAGACGCGAGACGTGAGACGCGAGACGTGAGACGCGAGACGTGAGACGCGAGACGTGAGTTGTAAACATTCTTTTCAATTTCTAATGAACCCAAACAAAATCAATATGACAAAAAACGGAGCGATCAGATCTATTTTTCTTTGCTTCATTCTTCTGACAGCTTGCAATACAGTAACTCCCGAAAAGTATTTTGATGTTGCTGTGTTGAATGTTAATCTCATAAACAATTTCGCAGGCAACGGATTATTCAGAGAATTGGAATCCCCTTCCGTAAAATTGTCAGAAAAGACCGGAGATGCTGAGCCAATGCAGAGAAGCGAGATAATACAAATGAAGATAAGTACAATTGAAACTAACTTTGAGAAAGTAAAAAATTTAAAAGAGACTCCCGACACAAAAGAAATGCTCGCTGCTTCGCTTGCTTTATATAATTATGTAATACCTGTTTATAAGAAGGAGTATGTTCAGCTCGCAGAGTTGTTTGACAGAAACGCGGGCAATGAAGAGATACAATCAGTTTCAAACTCAATTCACGATAAATACTATTCTCATTTCTCTGAACTATATGACAAGCTGGTCAGTGCCGGAAAAATTTACGCGGAAAAAAATGCTATTAAAGTTAACTGGTGAGTGTATTGCTGCTTAGTTGAGTGAGTTAAGTAAGTTAAGTGAGTTTAGTAAGTTTAGTAAGTTGAGTAGTTGTATAAGGTTGGCTAAATAAGTCAAGTGAGGTTATTCTGAAATATTCTTAACTCACTCAACTTACTTAACCCACTTAACCCACTCAACCCACTCAACCCACTCAACTAAGTTCTAGATCGAGATAGAATCCTTATCTATCTTCTCTCCTTTAAAAACTTTCAAAAGCCCGAAAGCTATTGCAAGTATTATCGGTCCCATGAACAGGCCAAGTAATCCGAAAAGCTGCAGACCTCCGAGTACACTGAAGAAAACAAACAGCTCATTCATCTTTACTCTTTGCTTGATAAGTTTAGGGAGGAGGAAGTTGTCGATCATTCCTATTATGAGAGCCGAAAAAACTGCAAGTATGACTGCCTCTCCATATTTACCTGCAAACACTAATCCTACTATCACCGGGACAGTCACAAATGCTGTTCCTCCGATAGGTATCAGAGAAAATATCATCGCAAGCAAACCCAGAAGTACTGAAGAAGGAATGCCAAGCAGCCAGAAAATTAATCCTGCCAGAACTCCCTGCAGCACAGCAATTAATAATGAGCCCCGTATGGTGGCGTTAATCAGGGCGGAAGTTTCTTTGATAAGCTCCTTCGCCTGACTGTTATCAAATGGAAGAATATCCGGAATGTCACTTACTATTTTTTCGCCGTCGCGGAAGAGATAGAACATTGTGAACATAGCAAACAGTATTCCGACTATGGCTCCGAACAGACCTTCTATAACATACCATGAAGCGGAAAAAATAATTGTGCTGAGCCGTGATGCTATTTCCTTAATGTCTTCAGGTTTGATGAGTTCTTTAAGATTTATAAATCCGTTGATGTAGTTATAAACATTTGACAGGCTGCTGGTTTGCGGATCATTGATCAACTTCTGGATCTCTTCAATGCCGGTAGTGGAAATTGCCGCGAGATCACTTACTGCGGCGGTGGAGATCAGAATGACCGGAATTATAAAGATCAGCATTGAGATTGAGATCGTGAGCATCGAGCTAAGTGTAACATTTTTAGTTTTATCCAGGATCTTTTTATACAGGGGATGAAAAAGTATTACAAGGATCGCCGACCACAATATAACCGAAATGAACGGCTTAAGCATCAGCCAGCAAAGATAAAGCAGTAAGCCTGTAAGGAACATCAGGAGTATGAACTGTGCGAGCTGTTTCCGTTCGTTGATTTTGAACACTGTCAGAAGTTTAGTTTTAGGTACTTAAAGGAATCGATGGAATACTATGATCATAAAAGATCAGAGTTCAACAAATCTAACTTTATAAATAAGTTTTATTATCACAAACTAATTTTAGTCTGTGACACCCAGCCCGATCCAATATCCGCACCTTGTCTGAGCAGCATATTCAATTGACCCACATGATGCTGCACGTGACGCAGATTGTATATTAGCATTTCCAAAAGACTGTAATTTTTATACTGACTGATAAAACGCCGGTTGAAGTTCTCATCATTTAATCCCGCGATCAGATCATGACACTTATTTCTGCAGTGGGCAAGATATTTCAGAAGCTCATCTTTGGTGTAAGTCCGTTCGGGCATTTCACCATCGGGATTGAATTCAGAAAGTGTATATGGAGAGGGAGGAGAAAATTTTTCCGGATCATCGGAGAGATAATAATCCAGGAAGAACAAAGTATGGTAAGCGTTGTACCAGAATTTTTTATCGGTATCCCATAATTCGTCCGGGCATGCATTAATGGAATTTTCAAACATGTCGATCGTAGCGCCGAATTGTTTCCAGAGGTCTTCTTTAAATGATTGATCCATTTTTTATTAATAAAATTTTTTTCTTTAATATAAAAAATAACGTTTAGAATTTAAGTGGATTAAATTTCTTTTTTTCTTCCAGCATTAATAAGTTCTCGCAGATAAGTGCAGATATGTTACGCGGATGTCAGCAGATTTTGTCAGGAAAATTTACTTTAAAAATGATTAAGGATTAAAATGTAAATAATTATTATGACAAAACAATATTCGCTTGTAAAACATCCGATAATCCCGAAGTAACTTCCGTCCAAAACGATTTAAGAATTCAACACTAACTTTTAAACATAAACTAATTTACCCTTCTTTCTTTTGAACGATCAAAAGAAAGAAGCAAAGAAAAATCGCCCGCTGGTGATAAATTGCCGGAAATTCAGAGCAATGACGGCAGGAATTCCAACAATAATTGTGGTGATAACTTTTTAAGTGGTGCTGTACTCAGGAATTCCTGCTTATCGCCATTACTCTGAATTTCTTTATCGACAATTTATCACAGGCGGGTTCTTTTCTATTCTACAAAATTTAATTCACTTTTTGTAATGATATTAAACTAATTATAAGTTTTTAATTTAATTTGGACACTAATGCTCTAAGGAGTTATTTTATTGATAAACTTAATAGAATTATTAAAAGAAACGATTACATCATTAAGATTAACGATAGCATCGCCGTTAATGTCTGAAGGCACATACCCTGTAATAAAATTATTCCCGTCATTTGAAACATTTATAATATCATTGAGATTTATAGTCCCGCTTTGATTCTGATCGCCGCTGTAAATGGCATAAGTGATCGGCGAGTTATCGACAAGCACCAGGTTATTTCCATAGGCTTTATTTGCACCGGTGGAAAAATCATAATTTAGCAAACCCGATGAAAATGTTACGGTAGTACCGCTCCAAGTTTCAAGCGCATTGCGATGTCTTAAGGCTAAATAATAATTAACTCCGTTTGACGCATTTGAAAAATTGAATGTCCCAGTTCCTGAATTATTAAGAATTGATTTTGCAGAATCAACTTTTGAAAAAGGAGACACGGCATTTCTCAAAAAAACAATTACAGAATCACCTGTCATAAGATTTGAATTTGAATTATAGAAGCTTTCTATAATGGCCTTTAGCTGAAGTTGTTTGAAAGCAGCGGCATTTTCATTAATTAATATCTTTGATGAATAAGGAGGCAAGGACAAAGAAGAAACAATATTATTGTTAAGATCCTTATATGGAATACCGTTCAAAGGAATGTTTTGTAAAACATCTGTGGTGTTGGTAAATAATTTTGATAGACTTGTTGAATCAACACGTTCAACACTTACCTGATAAATGCTGGCATTATCCACATACAGAATTGAATCGGGAAGTGACATGCCAACCGAAAAAGTAGTAGAAAGATCCGTAGTATCTGCGCGGAAAATGTATGAGTGATTCTTTCTGAAATTTTCGTATCCGAAAATTCTGTTCAATCCGATATCATAAATTCCTGCAAGACTCGGTCTAACCCATATTTTAAACAGGCCCGAATTATTTCCAATGCAGCTTAGGCTCATGAGGTAGTAGTTGCCCTGAATTATCGGATAGCTGTTACTAATGCAAAAATTTTCAGTAAACCCGGTTCCATTCCATTGAATCTTCATACTACCGGTATCCAAAGAATTATTAATTACGTGGGAGATTGTAGAGCCGGATGGCCATGTAGCCCATGAGCTGATATTTGTAGCAAATCGTGAATTTGTAATAAAGTTTGTTCCGATTGTATCAGTAACTTTAAACTGGTCAAAAGCATAGTTGCTCACTTTAGAATGAAGATCTTCGTTAAAATCATTTTTCCACTTACTTAACTTGTAATCAATGCTTGAATACTGAGGAGACAGAATAGTTCTTTTAATAACCAGCTCATTGTATGGATTGCAATAATAATTACTGTCGAACGTACCGAAATCACTGAATGTGGGGTAGTAGTACATTTTCTGAACCATACTAGATTGTTCCGAGTTGAGCGAGTAGAAAATATTTCCTCTTATTATATTATTAAAGACAGGTTTGAATGAAGTTGAGGAATAATTCGATAAAAGTATTTGTGAAGTAAAATTATTGTAAAAGGTATTGTTCAATATTTGAAAATTGTCGGAGGTAATTGAATTATCCACATACATCCCTACCGATCTGTTGGAAGCAATTGTGTTGCCACTAACCAAAATATTTTTTAAATCCCGGTTACCAAAATAAATGCCGTACGCAAGGGTATAGGCTCCTATCGGACATGATGACTTGTCAGAAATAGTATTTGAAAAAACATTATTAATAATCTGTAGACCATCTGCCATATCGAAACCAATTGCAGCTCCATCATTTAAAATTAAACAGGAATAATCTACATAATTATTTTCAACCCGATTGTTTCCAATTGTACTAATACCTGAATACCCGGAACTGTCAATAATGTTATTTTTAAAAACAGTTCCATACTGGCCCATGATGACTCCAATGTATCCCCAGCTATTCTTTCCGTAACCCGGTATTAGACCGGTTCGGTTAATATTATTGTTTAAAATATTTCCATTAAAGATATTGGATACTATCCCTGTATTTAAATTATCCTGTAACACGTTGTTTTCGATTAAATGGTTATTTCCATAGATCGTAATTCCTGTTTTATCATTTTTATTAATGCTGCAGTTTTTAATGCTTACATTATTACTGTTTGGCACTTCAATGCCTTCCTCCTTATAACCTTCAATTGTAAGATTTTGAATAAGTATATTGCTTGCTGTGATGACAAAGCCATCAATGTGCGCTGCTCCATCTATGGTCATTGAATTTGGATTGATCCCTCCCGGCGCGTATAAATAAATTTTGTGTGTTGATTTATCGTAATACCATTCATTTTCAGTTGTAAGAAGGTTAAGTTTATTATCCAGATAATATCCATAATCTGAATTGATTGCATATTGTGAAGGGCTTGAAAACGTTATGTTGGCAGAACTGAATGAAGAAACTATAATGGTTTCATAGCACCAGTTTGTAGTTCTTATTCTACAGTTGGCCCCATTCCAATAACCTGCGCCTTGCGTTAATGCAGCATCAGAAAACCCATTCGTTCCGTTAGGTGAATCAACCCTTAGCCAGCCTGAATCAGGGAATCTTGCAATCGTCATTAGTGTGCCGTTTACATACAGATTTGAAATCGTGTCGTTAACATTGACCTCATAAATATTACCGCTGTAAATCGTCCAGCCTGTTATTTTTTTAAATCCGGTGATCTTCGGATTGAGACCTGCACCATAGCTGTCAAAAGTTATTTCATTTCCGGATGTACCGGATTTCGTAACTTTGATCTCTCCCTCGAATACGTCACCTTTGTTAAATAATATTTTGTCTCCAGGTAAAAAAGTATTCATTGAAGTATTGACCTTTGCGATACTTTTCCAGGGAGTGGAAGTTGATGTACCGCTATTTCCGTCATTACCCGTTGCTGATACATAGTAAACTGTTGAGTATAGTGGCCGGCAGCACAATAAAATAAATGCAGTAACAACTAAAAAATGAAAGAATTTTTTTCCCTCTATCATAATAAATAAGTTATTTTTTCGTTTTAGAATATATTTTTATATTC